>JAISYA010000060.1 GCA_031270205.1 Treponema sp. | reverse complement strand
TGATAACGCAGAACATTGACCTGCTCCACCAGAAAGGGGGGAGCAAAAACGTCATTGAGATTCACGGCTCGCCGGAGGTGCATTACTGCCTGCGTTGCGCCGGCGTGCGTATGGGCTTTGACGAGGCCGCAGCCCTGGTAAACGCCGGGGACATACCCAGCTGCCCCAGGTGCGGCAGGACGCTCAAGCCCGCCATCACTTTTTTCGGCGAAAGCCTCCCCGCGGAGGCCCTGCGCCGGGCAACGGCGGAAGCCCAACAAGCGGACCTGATGCTGGTGCTTGGCACGAGCCTCACCGTGTACCCCGCCGCCGCCATGCCTGACTACACCCTGCGGAACGGCGGCAAACTGATCATTGTCAACAACATGCCCACCCCGCTGGACCGCTCTGCGGTTATGCGTTTTGAAGACCTGGGCGAGGTATTTGGAGGTCTGCGGCGCGCTTTAAGCGCCGCTTAAGCAGAAGGGCTAAACAGACAGCCATTCTGCCCGGGTAAAGGGAACCGGACGGTTGTTTTCGCAAGTCTGTTTTAATACCGCGCTTTCAACTGGACGGAGCTTCTTCCGCGGGGGGATCTTTTTTTCTGAAGAACATCAGCAGATCGCCTATCGGGTCTTTGGCGGCTTCCTTTTCCGTTATCCGTTCAAGTACAATGTTGGACAGCACTTTGAACTGAGGAGGGAGGAGTTCTTCGTCGGGGGTATTGTAACGCTCAAGCAGGGCGGTAAACTCCTCGCGGGCCTGGGGGTACTTTTTCTGTTTGTAGTGGATAAAGGCGATTTCATATTCTCCGGCGCAGACCAGATCGGGCTTGTCGGAGTGCCGTTCAAGCAGGGCCCCGTAGTACTCCAGGGCCAGATTGTAGAGGTTCTTGTCCGAGGCTTCCTGGGCGCGCTGGATCAATTCCGCCGGGGTGGTTTCGTCGGTGATGACCGCCGGGCCGTAGACACAGGCGGCGAAAAACAGCGCCAGAGCGGCGATAAAAACAATACGCGCCAGAACTGCGCAACGGATTACAGGAAATATGCTCATGGTTTAATTATACCGCCGGGGGAGAGATAAGTAAAGCGCTTTTATGCTTCTCTGTGGTTAAATCGAGAATTGTTGTATACTGCAACCATGGCTGATAAAGGTTTTAACCATTTGGATTCGGCGGGCAACGCGGTTATGGTGGACATCTCCGGCAAGGAAACAAGCGTCAGGGCTGCCGTCGCCAAAGGGACTATTACTATGAGCGCCGAAACGCTTAAGGCTGTTCAGGAAGGCGCGGCCAAAAAGGGCGACGTGCTGGGGGTTGCCCGGCTTGGGGGGATTATGGCGGCCAAAAAAAGCGCGGAGCTTATCCCCCTCTGTCACCCGCTGAGCCTTGACTCCTGTTCGGTGGATTTTTCGCTTGATGAAGCAAAGTCGCAAATTGAGGCCCGCTGCACGGTACGGCTCTCCGGCAAGACCGGGGCGGAAATGGAGGCCCTTACCGGCGTATCGGTCGCGCTGCTCACGATTTACGATATGTGCAAAGCGATGGACCGATCTATGGTGATAAACAATATCCGGCTTTGGGAAAAGTCCGGCGGCAAGAGCGGGCATTTCAGGCGGGAAGAAACACATGACTGACGCCTTCGGAAGAGTTATTGATTATCTCCGCCTTTCAATTACCGACCGCTGCAATCTCCGCTGCGTCTACTGCATGAACGAGGAAGGTGTTGAGTGGAAGCCCCATAGCTCCATGCTCAGTTTTGAGGAGACGCTGCGGCTTTGCAGGATAATGGCGGGCATGGGCATCCGCAAAGTAAAAGTAACCGGCGGCGAATTGCTGGTGCGGAAAGGGGCGGTCGATCTTGTCCGCCAGCTTAAGGCCGTTGCGGGAATAGAGCAGGTGAGCATTACCACCAACGGCGTATTGCTTGACCGGTATCTGGAAGAACTTGCGGCAATTCCCCTGGCGGGGATCAATATCAGCCTGGATACGCTAAATGCCGAAACGTTCCATAGTATTACCAGGCGCGAACAGGGTGACTGGCCCGGCGCCGTACTTAAAACCATGGAACAGGCCCGCCTTTTGGGTATACCGGTTAAAATAAACTGCGTGCCGCTGAAAAACATCAATGAGGACGAGTTATGCGATATTGCGGCCCTGGCGAAAAAAACCGTAAAGGCGGTGCGTTTTATCGAATTGATGCCCATAGGCTGCGCCGGAGAACTGAAACCGATCAGCGGGACGGAACTGCGCCTGATACTGGAGCGGCGCTTCGGCGCGCTGCGGCCGGTAAGGGAAAAACCGGGCAACGGCCCCGCGGCGTATTACGCGGTTTCCGGTTTTTCCGGTTTAATTGGGATGATAAACGCGGTAAGCGAAGGCTTCTGCGAAAGCTGCAACCGCCTCCGTCTTGGTTCCGGCGGATTGTTGCAGCCCTGCCTGTCCAGCGACATAGGCCTGGACCTGCGCTCTCTGCTGCTTTCCGGCGCGTCCGATTCCGACCTGGCCGGCGCGGTGCGGGAGCTGGTCGGCCGGAAACCGCCAGGCCACAGTTTCTCCGGCATTTACGGAAACCGGCGTGAAAGCCACGCCGGCAAAGCGATGTCCCGCATCGGCGGGTGAGTGAAATCCGCGGTTTTGGAACAGCCTCTTGTGGTATACTAATCTGCGCCGTGAGCGGCTGATTTTTATTTGTGGAGTTTGTATGGCCGATATTACTTTCGACATTGTTAAACATTTCGGCGTTGTTTCCGAAGGAAGCGGCGGCTGGAAAAAAGAGCTGAATATGGTTTCATGGAACGGCAGAGCGCCCAAGCTCGACGTGCGGGACTGGGCGCAGGGCCATGAAAAAATGGGGAAGGGCCTTACCCTTACCCCGGCGGAAGCGGCCAAGCTCGCGGAATTGCTGATAGCCGCGCTGACCGGGCAGGAAGAGTAGGTTTTCAGTACTTCCGCACCGCTTCCCACGCGCCGCTTGCCGCGGATTTGAAAAGGGCGTCCAGGACCGCCATGTTGGCGATTGCGTCAGAAACCGGGGTGGGCGCTTCCCGCTGCTGAATGATCGATTCGGCATAGGCGTCAAATTCCAGCAAATACTGATCGGCGATTTCCGTTTCAATAAGGCGCTGGCCTACGCCGGTAAAAACGGTAACTCTGCCGGGAACATCCGGGTACATGTTGAAGGGAACCTCTATGGAGAGGCTGCCGGCGCTTCCGATGGCGTCCACCCGCTGACTGGGGTACATCTGCGTACCGATGGTGAAAGTCGCGGCCCGCCCTTCCCCAAAATCGAGAAGCGCGGAAACCAGAATATCGGTTTTGAACGAGGCGTCACGGACAAGAGTGCATATTACCCTGGCTGGTTCCCGGCCAAACAGATGCCGGGCGCTTGAAACGGTATAGCAGCCGATGTCATAAAGCGCGCCGCCGCCCGTGTCCGCCCGGTTGCGTATGTTGGTTCCGTCTTTGTTGGAATAGGAAAAATGGGCGTGAACGGCCAGCAGTTCGCCGATTTCCCCGGAGGCGGCAATTTCCTTTGCCCGAACCCATTGGGGATGGAAGCGGTACATGAAGGCTTCCATAAGGGGAACGTTCCGGCTTTGGCAATAGGCCGCCGCTTCCGCCGCTTCTTTCGCGTTCAGACATATCGGCTTTTCGCACAGCACCGGCTTTCCCGCGTCGGCGGCTTTTTGTATGTATTCCAGGTGCAGATGATTGGGCAGCGGAATATACACAAAATCAACATCGGGATCGGCGAGCAGAGCCTCGTAGGAACCGTATGCGCAGGGAAAGCCCAGTTTATCCGCAAACGCCTGTGCCTTCGCCCCGTTCCTTGACGCCACGGCGTAAGGTTCCACCAGGAGAGACGATCTGAGCGGCAGGGCCACCCGCAGCTCATAATGACGGGAACATCCCAAAACCCCCATTCGTAATTTGTCCATAGTTATCTCCCTATTCTTTGTATCGTGCCTTGCTGTACGATAATCTATTTTTGCTTAATTCGCAATACCTTTTTTCAAGTTCTACGCCTATAAAATATCGATTGGCACAATTTTGACAGACCAATCCCGTTGTCCCGCTGCCACAAAACGGATCCAAAACTATATCGCCCCCGTTTGTAGACGCAAGAACAATGCGTTTCAGCAAATCGTACGGCTTTTGCGCAGGATGTTTTCCATATTGTTTTTCTGATGGTTTAGTCAAGGCAATGGACCAAACAGATCGCATTTGCATATCAGGCTGCTTGATTTTATCTTCCGGATAATCTCCGTTTTTCATCTTTTCATAATTAAACGTATGCTTTGCCTTCTCGTCTTTCCTTGCCCACAACAATGTTTCATGTGACGCCGTAAAAAAGCGGCAGCTTAAATTGGGGGAAGCATTTGGTTTAAACCAGCAAATGTCATTTAATATACGATAGCCATTGGCCTGTAAAATATAACCACACACATAAATACTATGATACGTCCCGCTAATCCAAATTGTTCCTTCGGGTTTTAAAACACGTTTACATTCTGAAATCCACAAATTATGAAAAGCAAGATCATTTTCAAATCCTTCGCTCTTGTCCCATTTGCCTTTGTTTACCGATGCCATTTTACCGCCCCGGCAGGTAAAACCATTATTTGAAAGAAAATACGGAGGATCGGCAAAAATCATATCTATACAATTTTCCGGCAAAGATTTTAATATTGACAAACAATCTTCATTATACAATACGGTTTTTTCTGAATTATAATACGGCGGAAATGCGTATAAATGCCCTGTTATTATTTTTGAGAATGCGCTGCCAGCCTGTTGCCCCTGTGGATTTTTTGCGCTTGACGCCACGAAAAATCTCCGGTAAATGGACTGCTTGCCGCTAAAGCAGCCTGCGTTGATATACTTTTTTCGACCGCATATCAATTCATAGCGCTTAACTTGCCCCTGGTTTCTTCGTACAGCGCAACGTACCGCTTCGCGGATTTTTCCCACGAGAAGTTTTGCTTCATCCCCCTAAGGCGCATGGATTCAATGTGTTCACGCCGGTTGTACCAGGCCCAGACCGCCCAGCCTACGGTATTGTAGATCGCCTGGGGAGTTAGATCGTCAAACATAAAGCCGTTGCCGCTGCCTGCGGCCTCATCGTAGTTTTCTACCGTGTCCACGAGGCCGCCGGTTTTCCGCACTATGGGAAGAGTGCCGTAGACCAGGGAATACATCTGATTAAGGCCGCAGGGTTCGTAGCGGCTGGGCATGAGGAAGAAATCGCTGCCCGCCTCAATAAGGTGGCTTAGCGCTTCGCTGTAGCCGATTTTGGCCTTGAAATTGGAAAGGCGGGAAGAAAGGCTGGCGATTTCGTGTTCGCACCAGGCCTCGCCCGTACCGATAAGAACCATCTGAAGGTTCATGTCGCGGCAGATTGACCATGCCGAACCGTACGCGGGGCCGAAAAGATCGCCCACGCCCTTTTGCCCGGTAAGCCTCGTGACCATGCCGATAAGGGGTACGCTGCTGTCCACAGGAAGGCCGAAGGCCCGCTGCAGGGCTTCTTTGGCCGCGGCCTTTCCCGCCAGGTTTTTGGCGGAGTACGGCTCGGGGATAAACGGATCTTTCGCCGGGTTCCATACCTTCACATCAATACCGTTGAGAATGCCCGAATAATCGGCCGAGCGGTAACGGAGTACCCCGTCGAGCCTGAAGCCGTGGGCCTGCCGCATGGTTTCCGCGGCGTAGTTGGGCGAAACCGTGTTGAGCCGGTCCACACTGTACAGGCCCGCCTTGAGCAGGTTCATCATGTTCCAGTCTTCAAAGCCGGCGCTGTAAAACACGTCCCAGCCCAGACCGGCGTACCCAAAATTGTCCTTGCTGTAGATGCCCTGGTAGCCCAGGTTGTGTATGGTAAGAACCGAAACGGTTTTTTCAAAACCGGTTTTGACTGTGCCGCCGCCCGCGCGCTCGGCAAATTTCAGGTAAACCGGCGCCATTGCCGCAGGCCAGTCATGGGCGTGGAGCACGTCGGGGTACCAGTCGATTTTGCGGCAGAGCTGGAAGGCGGCGCGGCAAAAAAACGTGAAACGCCGGGGATTGTCAAGAAAATCCGGCTCAAAGGGCGTGCCGTAGATACCGTCCCTGCCGAAGAAAACCTCGTGGTCGATAAAGTACACCCGCACCGGATTTTTTTCCGGTGTATCCGGCATGACGGCGCTGTAAACCGCGCTCCATTCCTCGCCGCCGCCCATCGGGACTCCCATTGCGCCGGGGAGCAGTTCAAGTTTTTCCTTGTCAACCGGGTAATACCGGGGGATGACGATTTTTACTTCGTGGCCCAGCTTGGCCAGGGTGATTGAAAGCGCGGAAACCATATCCGCAAGACCGCCGGTTTTGGCGTAAGGCACTGCCTCGCTGGAAACCATTAATATTTTCATATAGGGCTAGAACCTTTCTGCCATGGTAAGGCCATTGTCTTTGAGAATTTTGAATCCCTTGTCGTGATCTTCCAGCTTGAAGATCACCACCGCCTTGCCGGCCCTGCCTTCCAGCGATGCGTAGAGATACTCGATATTGATCTCGGACTTCTGAAAAAGCTCCATCAGTTTGGCAAGGCTGCCGGGTACGTCGTCAATTTCCACCGCGGCGACACTGGTCTGCCTTGTGGTAAAACCCGCGGCGTTCAGGGCGTTTACCGCCTCTTCGGTTTTATCGACGATAAGGCGCAGAATGCCGAAGTCCGCAGTGTCGGCGATACTGATCGCCCGCAGGTTAATGCCCGCGTGGGCCAATGTTTTGGTAACTTCGCTTATCCTGCCGGTGGTGTTTTCCAAAAAGACCGATATTTGCCTGATTTCCATAACTTCCTCCTTCTTCAACTATACGCTAAATTTTCCGGTTGTCTACAACCCGTTTCGCCTTGCCGATAGAACGCTCAATAGTCTTCGGCTCCACCAGTTTTACCCTAAGGCTAACCTGCAGTTTCGACTTCATCACATTTTCAATACGGCTCCGCAGACTCTCAAGGCCCTTCGTTTCATCAGTGAAAATCTCTTTCTTTACTTCCACCTGCAGCTCCACCTCGTCAAGATGGCTTTCGCCCCGGTTGACCACAATCAGGTACTGCGGCTCAGTCCCCTCGATTTCGATGAGGGCCTGCTCAATCTGGCTGGGGAAGACGTTGACCCCGCGGATAATGAGCATGTCGTCGGTACGGCCAAAGAGCCGGTGCATGCGGACCATGGTGCGGCCGCAGGCGCAGGGTTCCCTCATTAAAAAGGTAATGTCCCTCGTGCGGTAGCGCAGCAGCGGCGTCCCCTCCTTGGTGAGCGTAGTGAAAACCAGCTCGCCTTTTTCGCCGCTGTCCAGGGTCTTGCCGGTTTCAGGATCGATAATTTCCGGGTAGAACAGGTCCTCGTTGATGTGCAGGCCGTCCTGGGCTTCGCACTCAAAGGAAACGCCCGGGCCGATGATCTCCGTAAGGCCGTAGATGTCGTAGGCTTTCATGCTATAGCGGGCCTCGATTTCCTTGCGCATATTCTCGCTCCATGGCTCCGCGCCGAAACAGCCCTTGCTGATGGGGAGATTGTGCAGGTCGACGCCCGCGTCCGCGGCTTCCTCGGCCATGAACAGCGCGTAGGAAGGCGTGCAGGTAAGCATGGTCGAACCGAAGTCCTGCATTACCATAAGCTGCCGGGCGGTGTTACCGCTGGACATGGGCAGCACTTGCGCGCCGATATTGAGCGCCCCGTAGTGCGCCCCCGGCCCTCCGGTAAAAAGCCCGTAGCCGTAGCAGTTCTGCACAATATCGTCCCTGGTGCAGCCCGCCGCCGCCATGGTCCGCGACATGGACTCCCGCCAAATGTTAATGTCCTTAATCGTGTACTCGTCCACCACGGGCTTCCCGGTAGTGCCGGAACTCATGTGCACTTCCACAATCCGGTCCTGGGGACAGGCCCGCAGGCCGTGGGGGTAGTTTTCCCGCAAATCGTCCTTGGTGGTAAAAGGCAGCTTTTCGATGTCTTTCAGGCAGTGGATGTCCCGGGGCTGTATTCCCTGCTCATCCATTTTTTTCCGGTAAAACGGTACTTTGGCGTAGAGCGTTTCCGCGAGGTTTTTGAGGCTGGCAAGCTGGAGTTTTTCCCGCGCCCCGCTTCCCATACATTCGTACTCAGGGTTGAAGATCATAAGCGCTTCCTTTTTACAGCGTAAGATGTAAGATACCGCTATACTACCATAAAACGCGCGGGAAAGGAAAGGCATCTCGGCGGGCGGGGGACTGTCCGAAGAGCAGTGAGCAATGAGCAAAGAGCAAAGAAGAGCGAATGAAGAGTGAGCGAAGAGCAGAGAGCGAAGGAAGAATGAAGAGTGAGCAAAGAGCGGCTCTTTCATTGCTCATGTTTAATTTTTCGCTTGACACTTCCGCCCGGTCCATGCTACGCTGTTCCTCATGAACGGGGCAAAACCGCAGATTTTTTACACTTTTCGCTTGCTTTTTAGCGCCGTTGCGAGTATAATCTCTCTCTCTCTCTCTCTCTCTCTCTCTCTCTCTCTCTCTCTGTATATACTCACCTGAATCTCTTTTCCGGGAGACGACTCTGCCCGGAGGGCAGCGCTCCTTACCTTATCCACGCGAAAACGCCGGACGCCTCTCTACGGAGGCGCACCGGCTTTTTTAATTTCCCTATTAAAAAGGAGTAACGTATGAACAAAAAGAATCTCTTCGGCATTGCCGCGCTCGCGCTGGCAATAGTCCTCTTGACGGCCTGCCTCAGCGGCAGCGGTAGCGGCGGCGGGGGCGGCGGCGGCGGCACAGGCCCGGTAACTACCACCACGGTTTTCAGAAACGCGGATACCGAATTGACCATTACCCAAACTACGTCCCGATCCGCACGGGCGCTGGCCAACGGCAGCGGAACGTATGTACTGAAACAGGGCAATCCGCTGGAAACGAAGAGCGAAGGCGCGGTAACCATTAGCGGCGGCGGCGTTACGCTGCGGTTTACGCCCAGGACCAGCGGCCAACAAGCGTTTAGCGTAACGATCACCGGGGGCCAGATAGCGGAAATTACCATAAAGGTTACCGGCGGTTCAACAATCACCATTAGCGGCCTTGTGGAAGCCACACCGGAGGCTTTCCGGTTGGCTGCGGACATCAACGGCATGACCGGGCAGAGTGAGGGGAGTGTAGGGAGAGCGGAGGCGAACGGCGCCACCGTACGGATTACCGGCGGCTTCGTCGATTTCAGATCCAACATCGAAGTGCCCACCGGCGTTACGCTTGATGTGACGGAAAGCGGCGCGATGGTCGGGCTGCACGATGTGACGTTGACCGTGAACGGCACGGTGAATGCCAAGAGTCAGTACATCCGCCTGGAAGACAGCGGACAATGGGGGATCATCAACGGGAGCGGGACCATCAACCTGCAGGGCGGGGGCCACCTCTTCCATGTCCAGGGCAACAAGAATGTAGCTAACCCGAAATTGACCATTGACGGCGTTACGCTG
>JAISYA010000041.1 GCA_031270205.1 Treponema sp. | reverse complement strand
CTCTTTTTGGCAAGCGAAATATATTCTGACTCTTTTTCTATACCAATAAAATTTCTCTTCAATTTTTTTGCAACAGCGCCGGTTGTACCTGTGCCGAAAAACGGGTCAAGCACAATTTCATTTTGCTTTGACGTTGATAAAATTACCCTTTTTAATAATTCTTCTGGTTTTTGTGTTGAATGTGCTTTTTTTCCATTGTCCCCTTTTAACCGTTCATCACCAATACACAATCCAATCTGCCAAACAGATGTCATTTGCTTACCGCCGTTATATTTTTTCATTACTTTGTGATTGAATGTGTATTTTTTATATTGCTCACCTTTTGAACACCATAAAAGCGTTTCGGTAGCATTTGTAAAACGGGTACCAAGAAAATTGGGCATTGGATTTGTTTTATACCATGTTACATCGTTCAAAATCCAAAAACCTAAATTGAGCATGATATTTCCAACGCGAAAAATGTTATGGTAACTACCGATTACCCATATTGAACCTGTATCCTTTAGTATACGCTTGCATTCTTTGAGCCAAGCAATACAAAAATCATCATATTCAGTAAATGACGAAAATTTGTCCCATTTGTCGTCAACCCCGTCAACTTTGGTATTGTTAGGTCTGTATAATGCATTTTTTAACTGCATATTATACGGCGGGTCGGCAAAAATGAGATCTATAGCATTATTGGGAATTTTCTTAAGTTCTTCAATGCAATCCCCCTGAATTATGGTATTAACCTTCATATTTTGAGTCTATCAAGTGTTTTGGGGTGTGTCAATGAAGCAAAATGGGTGAATTATAGCGATTTCTTACAAGAAAGGTTAGGGTAAGGCGTTTCGCATAACGTTCCGGCTGTTAGTCCGAGCCGCCTACCGGCCCGGTCTGCCGAAAGGCAAAAAAGCGTAAACATTCCTGTTATGCGAAAGAGACGGAGGAATCCGTCCCCCGGTAAAATCGCGGCTTTGCGGCCACTACGGCGGCTAAAGCCGCCGCGCGGTCTATCGTCTTTAGGGGTGGCCGCTGGGCCTACGCTGTGCCGCATTAGTCATCCACACGGCTTACGCCGTGCGGTTGTTGAGCGGGCCATGAACAGGCTTGGTTCATGGTCCGAAACGCCTCCTGGTAAAATGGCGGCGCCCCGTGTTGCGCTTTGTGTCCCGCTTGGTTACAATGAGCGCATGACTACCGATGAAGCCCTGTCCGTTGCCGCGGCGCTGATTGAGGGCTGCCGTACCGAGTTGGCGAAACGTATCGTGGGGCAGCGGGCCATGATCGACGGGCTTTTAACCGCCCTTATCGCCGGAGGGCATATACTGCTTGAAGGAGTGCCGGGGCTGGCCAAGACACTGGCGGTGAAGAGCCTCGCGGAAATCACGTCGCTGGCGTTCAAGCGCATACAGTTCACGCCGGACCTGCTGCCTGCGGACCTGACCGGAACCCTGATTTGGGAACAGGCCGGGGGGAATTTTTCCGTGCGCCGGGGGCCGGTCTTTGCCAATGTGATTCTGGCCGACGAGATAAACCGCGCGCCGGCCAAAGTGCAGTCCGCCCTGCTTGAGGCAATGGAAGAAAAGCAGGTAACCATAGGCGAAACCAGCTACCCCCTGCCCGATCCCTTTTTCGTGCTTGCCACCGAGAACCCCATTGAGCATGAGGGTACCTACTCTCTACCCGAAGCGGAGCTGGATCGTTTTCTCATTAAATTACTGGTGGGCTATCCCGCTCCGGAGGAAGAGCTTGAAATTGTCAGCCGCAACGCCGCGGTGTTGCCTGCCCCCGCGGACAGGCGCGTCCCCCTTTTGCCCGCGCTGGACCCCGCGGCCCTCAGGCTGCTGCGGAGCGCCGCGGATTCCATCCATGTTGACGAGGGCATAAGCCAGTACATCGTGTCGATAGTTACCGCTACCAGACCCGCCCGCCCCCACGCCGGAGCGGCGCTTGCGGAGGGGTTGTACCGCTACATTTCCTTCGGCGCTTCCCCGCGGGCATCCATCGCCCTGTACCGTTGTGCCCGTATCCACGCGCTGTTTGCCGCCCGTCCTTTCGTGAGTCCCGATGACGTGAAGGCCGCGGCTTTCCCCGCGCTGCGCCACCGTGTCGTGCTTTCATACGAGGCCGAAGCGGAAGGCCTTGACGCGGACGCGGTTATCTCCCGAATACTTTCCCACGTTCCCGTTCCCTGAGCGGACTTAAGGATGTCCCATGGATACCCATGAGCTGCTGCGGAAAATAACTACCTTCCCCATTGCCGCCGAGGTGCTCGCGGAAGACCTCCTGGCGGGCAACTTCCGCTCGGTTTTCAAAGGCCAGGGCATGGAGTTTGACGAGGCCAGGCATTACCAGTGGGGCGATGACGCGCGTTCCATCGACTGGAACGCCAGCGCCCGCTTCGGTGAGCCTTTTGTGAAAATGTACCGGGAAGAGCGGGAGTTGACGATTATGATCCTGCTGGACACGTCCGCCTCCATGCGCAGGAGCAGCGCGGCGTCGGTTCCGGGCGAGGGCGCGGCCGCGGAGCGCCTGACGCCCTATGAACAGGCCCTGCTCGCCTCGGCGCTGATTGCCTTTTCCGCGGAGCGTACCGGGCAGAGGGTCGGGGCTTTTCTCTTTGACCGTGAAATAGACCGGGTTTTCGCGCCCCGCAAGGGGCGGCGTCATGCCATGGCGTTTGTCTCAGGCGCGCTCCAATACCAGAACCGCCCCTTCCCCCGGCGCGAACACACGGGGCAGAGCAGCAATCTGCGGAAGGCCCTGGCCGGGGCGGGGCGGCTGCTCAAGCGGCGGAGCCTGGTGGTTTTGATTTCCGATTTTCTCAGCGTGAATTGGGAGCGGGAGTTGGGAGACCTGAGCCGTAAGCACGATGTAATCGCCCTGCGGATAAGCGATCCGTTGGACACGGGCCTGCCCGATCTGGGACTTATTACCCTGGAGGACCCTGAAACGGGCCTGCGGATAGAGGCCCTCAGCGGCTCCGCTTCTTTCAGGGAGGCGTGGTCCCAATGGCATGCAGACCGCTCGGATCTCTGGGTGAATCTCTGCCGCCGCGCCGGAGCGGCCCATCTGGAACTGTCCACTGCCGGGGACGCGGCCGCGGCGCTGTTCCGCTTTTTTGGCGGACGCCCGCACCGTGACCGCCGTCACACCCTCCGCCGGGAGCGCCCATAAATCGCTATGCTAATCGCCGTTTTTGGTCTATATTCGTGCAATGACCACCAGAGAACGGCTCCATAGCATCGCCGGCCGGCGTATCCTTGTTCTTGACGGCGCCATGGGCACCATGATACAGAGCTACCGTCTTGGCGAGGCGGATTTCAGGGGCGGACGCTTTGCCGCTCACCACAGGCCGCTCCTGGGATGCAACGACATTCTCTGCCTGAGCAGGCCGGATGTGATTAGCGCCATTCACGAAGCGTATCTTGAGGCGGGGGCCGACATTATCGAGACGTGCAGTTTTAATGCGACGGCCGTGTCCCTTGCGGATTACGGTGTCGAAGCGCTGTCGTATGAGATAAGCGCGGCGGCCGCAGTCCTGGCGCGGCGGGCGGCGGAAAAGTTTTCCACCCCGGACAAACCCCGTTTTGCGGCGGGCAGCATCGGCTCCACCGTGAAAAGCGCCAGCCTCTCGCCGGACATGAACGACCCCGCCAAACGGGGCATATACTGGGACGAACTTGAAGCGGCCTATTATGAGCATGTCCGGGGGCTTTTGGACGGCGGCGTTGATATTCTGCTTGTGGAAACCGTGTACGACACCCTCAACGCCAAGGCCGCCCTGTCCGCCATCGGCCGGCTGCTGGAAGAACGGAACGCCGATGTTCCGGTCATGATCTCCGCCACCGTTTCAGGGGATTCAGGCCGCCTCCTTTCCGGCCAGACACTGGAAGCCTTTTGCGTGTCGGTGCTTCACGCGCGGCCCTGGGCAATCGGCCTGAACTGTTCCTTCGGCGCGGAAAAACTCCTGCCCCACGTGCGTACCGTTGCCGCGCAGGCCGCGCAGTTTTCCTGCCTGGTAAGCGCCCACCCCAATGCAGGGCTGCCCAACCAGCTCGGCGGCTACGACGAAACGCCGGAAACAATGGCCGCCAGCGTTGAGCAGTATTTGAAAGAGGGCCTGCTGCATATCGTGGGGGGATGCTGCGGCTCTACTCCGGCCCATATCGCCGCCATCGCGGCAAAAGCCGCCGCTTATCCTCCTCCGGCGGCCTCCGAAGCCCCATCCACATGCAGCCTTGCCGGGCTTGAGCCGCTCCGTATCGGCGGGCAATCGTTCCGGGGTGAAGCCGGCGGCAGCCGTAATTCCCTTACCATTATCGGCGAGCGGACCAATGTGGCGGGCAGCCGCACATTCCTCAGCCTTATCAGCGGGAAAAAATACGAGGAGGCCCTTGCGTTCGCACGGGACACGATCAAAGCCGGCGCTTCCCTTATCAACATCGGTATGGACGACGCCATGCTGGACGCGGAACAGGCAATGGCCGATTTCCTTGATAATGCCCTTTCCGATCCGGACATAGCCAGGGTTCCTTTCATGATCGACAGCT
This sequence comes from Treponema sp., assembly GCA_031270205.1. Lineage (GTDB taxonomy): Bacteria > Spirochaetota > Spirochaetia > Treponematales > Breznakiellaceae > WQXQ01. Next base: position 2,774 of record JAISYA010000041.1, on the reverse strand, counting down.
CACGCTGGAATGTAATTGAAACGGGCCTGAAACGTGTACCGGGAAAAAGCCTGGTGAATTCGATCAACCTTAAAGACGGCGAAAAAGAGTTCCTCCGCAGGGCCGGCCTAATCCGGCGCTACGGCGCCGCCGTGGTGGTAATGCTCATCGACGGGCGGGGACAGGCGGTAAGCTATGAGCGGAAAATCGAAATTGCGGAAAGGGCCTACGGGCTGCTTATTGCCGCCGGTTTTCCCGCAAGCGATATTGTGTTTGATCCCAACGTGCTTGCCGTAGCCACCGGCATCGGCGAGCACGATTCGTGCGCGCTGGATTTTATCCGCGCCTGTTCCTGGATACGGGACAACTGCCCCGGTGTGCAGATTTCAGGCGGCGTCTCAAACCTTTCGTTCAGCTTCCGGGGCAACAGTGTGGTCCGCGAAGCGATGCACAGCGTGTTTCTGCATCACGCGGTCCGTGCGGGCCTGAGCATGGCCATTGTGAATCCGGCGGCCCTCGTTCTGTATAACGAAATTGACGGGGAATTGCGGAACGCCGCTGAGGATGTGATTCTCAACCGCCGCCCCGATGCCGCCGAAACACTGCTTTCCATAGCGGAACGGCTCGCGGCGGAAGGTTCCCGCGGCGGGAGCGGCGGAAGCGGCCGGCGCGCCGCTTCCGGGGAAAGCGGCGAAGACTGGCGCGGCCTTAACGCCGAGGGGCGGATCATTCACGCCATGGTAAAGGGCATGGACGATTATATCGAAGCGGATCTGCCGGAATTGCTGGAAAAATACAGCCCCCTGGCCCTGGTGGAAGGCCCGCTGATGGACGGCATGAAGGAAGTGGGCAGGCGCTTTGGCGAGGGAACCATGTATCTCCCCCAGGTGATCCGCAGCGCCCGGGTGATGAAAAAAGCCGTCTCCGTTTTGGAGCCGTATATGAACCGTTCCAAAGACGGGGGCGCGGATGCCGCCGCGTCCCGCTCCCCCAAAATTGTCCTTGCCACCGTAAAGGGCGACGTACACGACATCGGGAAAAACATTGTGGGCATTGTCCTGGGCTGTAACGGGTATACAATCATCGACCTGGGGGTAATGGTTCCGGCGGAACAGATTTTCGAGGCCGCTGAAAAAGAGAACGCCGACGTCATCGGCCTTTCGGGGCTAATTTCCCCTTCGTTAGACGAAATGGTGTATGTGGCGCGGGAAATGGAAAAACGGAAAATGAACATCCCCCTGCTGATAGGCGGCGCGGCGGCCAGCCTTGTCCACACGGCCCTGCGCATCGCCCCGGCATATTCCGGCCCCGTAGTCTACGTTCCCGATGTCGGCAAATCCGCGGAAACGGTCCGCGCCCTGCTTTCCGCCGCCCGGCCCCGTTTTCTTGCGGACATTGCGGACCGCTACCGCACCGCCGCCGCCCGGCACGAAGCGCTTCAGTCCCGCCGCGTCGAAATCTCCCCGGAACAGGCGCGGGCCAATAAAATCCCCCCCGCTTCCTACACGCCGGTACAACCAAACAAAACCGGCCTTATAGACCTGAACGGCTATCCGCTGGACAGAGTCATTCCCTATATCGACTGGCGCTCGTTTCTGGCAGGCTGGGACATGCACACAGAAAAGCAGGCGGAAAGCGAAAAACTCCTTGCGGACGCGAAAGCGCTTTTGGAGCGCGTTAAGAGCGAAGCGATACTGGCGCTCAGGGGCGTTACGGGCATTTTCCCCGCCGCGGGCGTTAACGAGGAAATTACAGTATTCGGCCCGGATACCGGTAACGCGCACAGCGCCCAAACAACGCGCTTCTGTTTTCTGCGCGCCTCGGAGGAAAAGCCCGCCGGCGTTTCCAACCCTTGCCTGGCGGATTTTCTCCTGCCCCCGGACAACGGCCGCCCCGCCGACTGGCTCGGCCTGTTCGCCCTGAGCGCCGGTTTCGGCCTGCGGGAAAAAGTGCTTGAATACCGCGCCCGGGGCGATGATTACCGCGCCATCCTGCTGACATCCCTTGCAAACGCCCTAACCGAAGCCTTTGCCGAAGCAGTACACCTCCGCGTCCGCCGGGAATGGTGGGGCTATGCCGCCGCCGAAAACCTTACGCCTACAGAGGTCCTGCAGGGGAAATACACCGGCATCCGTCCCGCCTTTGGCTATCCCGCGTGCCCGGATCATGAAGACAAGCGCGCCGCCCTTGCGCTGCTGGGAGCGCGTGAACGCTGCGGGCTGGAACTTACCGCTTCCGCAATGCTGGTCCCTTCCGCCTCGCTCTGCGGAATGTTTTTTGCCAGCCCCGCTTCCCGTTATTTTAGCGCCGGCGCGCCGGGGGACCGGCAGCTGCGCGACTGGGCAAACCGCAAAGGCATCAGCGCGGATGAAGCCCGCCGCCGCGCGGGGATATAGCCCCCGGAACAGCCCCTGGTTCCATTGCTCACTGCTCATTGTTCACTGCTCACTGCTCATTGCTCATTGTTCATTGTTCCGCCGAGATGCCTCATTTTGAAATGTTACCGAAAGCTATGGATGCCTCATTTAGAAAATGTTACCAAACGCTATTCCTGCCCATGCGTCTTAATACGGTTCACTTGGGCGAGCCGCTGACGCAACCGGAGAATAGCCTTATTGACATTGTGCTGAAGCAACACCGGATTGTACAGAGCGCACTGGGCCTTCAGGGTGTCCTTGTCCGCCGGTGGCAGGGAAGCGCATTCAAGGAGCCGTTGGAAGGGGCTCCTCGGCTCATCGTAGACTTTGATTTCCCGGGAGCCAACCCTGGTTTTACTTTTGAGTTTTTGGGTAGGC
>JAISYA010000019.1 GCA_031270205.1 Treponema sp. | reverse complement strand
GTTGTCGCCTTTGGTTATACCAACGATTACGACATCGAGCCGCTGTACAATACCGCTATTTACAAGGCGGCCCTGGACAGCCTCTTAAAGGCCAAACCCGACGACGCGATATACAAGGGGCTGCTGGATCATTTTAACCGGTACGAATGACAACTGATTTTTGGGGCGGCGGCGGGCATCTTTCTCTCCTCCAACCGCCGCCGCCCTTTTTTCGCAACAAGGAACAAAGGATGAACAAAATTGAAGTTAACAGGCTGACCGTTCAATACCGGGACGGGAACGGTGTGTTTACCGCCCTGGAAGACGTATCCTTCGGGGTCGAAAAAGGGGAGTTTGTCAGCATCATAGGGTCCTCGGGCTGCGGCAAGAGCACGCTGCTGGGCGTCCTGGGGGGACTGCGCGGGGCGGACGCGGGAGAGGTATTGATTGACGGTAAAAAAGTTTCCGGTCCCGGCCCCGACCGGAGCATGGTCTTTCAGCATTATTCGCTTTTTCCCTGGATGACCGCGCGGAACAATGTGGCCTTTGGCATCAAGCAGGTTAAAAAAAACCTTCCCCGCGGGGAACGCCTCTCCAGGGCCGCCGTTTTTCTTGCCGGGGTGGGGCTTGAGAATTTTAAAAACAAATATCCGGGACAACTTTCGGGAGGAATGAGGCAGCGGGTTGCCATTGCCCGCTCCCTTGCCATGGATACGGAAATACTGCTTATGGACGAACCTTTTGGGGCGGTGGACGCCAGGAACAGGACTATTTTGCAGGAACTTCTTTTACGGCTCTGGGAAGGAGCCGGTGATGTAGTGTATCCCCCCGGTGAAGGCCCCAGGCCGCGGGATCGCAAGACCGTCGTGTTTGTTACCCACGACATCGACGAGGCCATCCTCCTGGCCGACAGGATCATCATGATGAGTAACAACCCCGGAAAAATTTACCGCGAAATAGCCGTTCCATTTGAGCGGCCCCGAAACCGCGCCTTGTTGATTCAGACGCCGGAATATACCAAACTCCGCAACGAGCTTTTAGCGTTGTTTTTCAACGACTTTGGGAGCGCGATATGAAAAAAACGGTTTTTCCCGCCGGCGCGGGACGCCTGCTAAAAGCGGCGCATCTTCTTTTTGTCGTTTTTTTGCTCATCCAGCTTTTGGAAGACAGGGCGAAAAATCCCCATCCCGCTTACGCGCTTGCTTTTATCATCGCCGTCGAAATTGTTTTGATCCTTGTATCAATTCTTATAAAAAAAACGGAAACTGCGAATTTGTTTGCCGATATAAGCGGTTTTGTGTATCTGTTTATCATTTTATGGACCCTCTTCACCGCGAAATTCAACATACTCAAGGCGTCGTTTTTCCCTCCTCCCGGCACAGTCTTTGAACAGGCCGTAAGGGACGGAAGCGTCATACTGGACAATATCAGAACGTCCCTGGGCATCGTGGTGCAGGGCTATTGTTTAGCCCTGGTCCTGGCGATTCCCCTGGGCCTCCTCTTTGGCTGGAACATCAGGGCGGGGAACGCGGCGGTTTATATCTCAAAGTTTTTGGGTTCCATACCGCCTGTGGTCTACATACCTTACGGTATCGCGCTGCTCCCGACCTTCCGTTCCGTTTCGGTGATGGTCATCTTCCTCGCCTCCTTTTGGCCCGCCTTCGCGGGAACCATGAGCGGGGTGATGCACGTGGAACGCCAGATCATTGAGTCCGCGCTGTCGCTTAACGTGAAGAAGATCCCCATGTTGTTTCAGATCATTCTGCCCGCCGCCCTGCCCCAGATCTTTATCGGCTGCAACCAGGGCCTGACGGTTTCGTTTATTCTGCTCACCTCGGCGGAAATGATCGGCGGCAGAAGCGGCCTCGGCTATTATGTAAAAAACTTCTCCGATTTCGGCGACTACACCCGAATCATCGCCGGCGTCATTGTTATCGGTATCGTCATAACGGCGATCACCTTCTTTTTCAACAAATTGCAGAAGTTTCTTCTGCGCTGGAAAAGTTAAACGGAAAACGTAACAGGAGGAATTATGAATTCGAAAGAAATTATCGCCGGCCTTTTGGATTTGAAACCGACGCCGCGGCTTCCCGCGACGCTGATGTCGGCCGGGGCATGGGCCCTCAATTCAAGCGGCCTCTCTCTGGAAAAAGCCCTGGCCGCGCCGGCTGAGGAAGCGGCGGAAATCCTTTTCAGGGCCTATAACGGCGTCGACTCCGATATTGTGTGGGCCATGTCGGGGTACAACAACATTATCATCGGCGCGCTGGGGGGTAAAATCAAATTCCGCCTCAAGGGAACGCCTGACGTAATCGAGACGCTGATTAAGGAGGCGCAGGATATAGACCGTCTTGACATCAACAAAATCAAGGATGATGAAAAGATTCGTTTTATCCTTGAGGTTTCACGGCTGCTGGCCCGCAAGGTCAACGGCGAAAATTACCTTGCCCTGACGCGCTGGGGGCCCTTTACCCTGGCGGGGCTTCTGTACGGCGCGGAAAACCTTATGCGGGACGTATACAAAAACCCCGACGCGGTACGGCATCTCATCGATTTTACCGTTGAACTCTACATCACCTACGCGGAACTGTACATCGACAACGGCGTTGATTTTTTTCTGTTGGCGGAACCGACTGCTTCGGGAGACATGATTTCGCGCAAACATTTTGAATCCTTCGCCGTCCCGGCCTTTAAGAAAGTCTTTGACGCACTCAAGGCAAAGAACGTAAGGACGGCGCTCCACATCTGCGGCAATATAGAAAACAGGCTCGATCTCCTCAATGACATCGGCGCCGAATTAATTTCCGTTGATTACAAGGTGAGCCTTAAAAAGTGCCGGGAGATCTTTAACAAAAAGACCGCCTTTGCCGGGAACGTCAACCCCGCCGCCGTGATGCTCAAGGAAACGCCGGAAGGGGTCGCAAGGGTCAGCGGGGAATGTATCGCCGACGCCGGTGATGAACCGGGCTTTCTTCTCATGCCCGGCTGCGATATTCCGCCCGCCACGCCGGCGGATAACATCAGGGCAATGACAAGGACGGGGCGTGAATATGTATTTACCGCCTGAACGGCGGATTACAGGAGGAATGAAATGAGCGAAGAATTGCTGAAGAAACTTGCCGATTCCGTGGTTGACATGGACGAGGAAGGGGCGGTCAAATATTCCAGCCAGGCGGTGGAAGAAAAAGTCGACGCCTATATTGCCATTGACAAGGGCCTGGCCAAGGGAATGGAGCGGGCGGGAAAACTCTTTGACGAGGAAGAGTACTTTGTCCCCGAACTCATCATCTGTTCCGACGCCATGAACGCCGGTATCTCGGTATTAAAGCCCCATCTAAAGCAGGAAAACGCGGCGGTAAAGCGCAAGGGGGTTATCGGCGTTATCGAAGGCGATACCCACGACATCGGAAAGAACCTGGTGAAAATTATGCTTGAGGCGTCGGGGTTCTACATCCTCGATTTGGGACGGGACGTGCCGCCCCAGGTCTTTGTGGACAGGGCCGAGGAGATCGGGGCCGAATTGATACTGCTTTCGAGCCTTATGACAACTACCATGGACAACATGGAAGAAGTGGTAAAAATACTGGTCAAGCGGGGCGTGCGGGACAAGTACAAGGTCGCTGTCGGCGGCGGGCCTATCAGCCAGGCCTTCGCGGATCGCATCGGGGCCGACGGTTATTCAAAGAACGCCAACGATGCGGTACGGCTCTGCAATGAACTTCTTGCCGGGGCCTGACATGACCGGCGTTTTTTCTCCCCATGAACGTCTTATGAGACGGCTCCGGCGGAAGCTGGATAAAAAGGGGACCGAACGGCCCCCCGTGATCTGTCCCGGCGGCATGATGAACGCCGCCATCGTCGAGGTGATGCAGGGAGGGGGCCGCACCCTTCCCGAAGCCCACCACGAAGGCGGCCTGATGGCGGGCCTTGCCGAGGACGTACAGACTTTTACAGGTTTTGAAAATTACGGCGTTCCCTTCTGCATGACCGTCGAACCCGAAGCCCTGGGCAGCAGTATTGATTACGGCTCCCTTACCTGCGAACCCAAGATAGCCAGGGAAAATTTTCCCCATGTCAAGGATGTCGAGTTCGCGCCCAAGGGGGCCGTCTCAAAAAGCGGGCGGGGCGCGGCGGTCCTTGAGGCGATAAACATACTCTCCCGCAGACATCAAGACATTCCCGTCATCGGCAGTATCACGGGACCCGTGAGCAGCGCCGCTTCCCTGGTAGAGCCCATGACGTTCTTTAAGGAACTGTACCGGGACAGGGAAAACGCCCACCGCGTGTTGTCCTATGTTACGGGGCAGCTTATTGATTGGGCCCTGAGCATGGCGGAAAGCGGCGCTTCGGTTTTATCCGTTGCCGATCCTACTGCCACAGGAGAAATCCTGGGTCCCCGGCTCTTTGAGGAATACGCGCTGCCCTATCTCAATCAGATCATAAAAGCCGTGCATAAAACCGGAAAGCCCGTAATCGTCCACATCTGCGGTGATGTGGGCCGGGTTAAACAGCATCTTTACAAGCTTGAAAACGACGCCCTCAGCGTTGACGCCATGGTGAATCTCGCGCTCGTCAAAAAGGAAAATCCCGGCGTTACCACCATGGGGAATCTAAGTACCTATCTTTTGGAGTCAGGCGATCCCGGGCGCATACAGAAAGCCGCTGCAATTCTTTTAAACAAGGGGATTGACATTATCGCCCCCGCCTGCGGCCTTTCAACCTCAAGCCCCCTTAAAAACATCCAGGCCTTTACCGCCGCAATAAAAGAGCGGACCAATGCCTGAAATCATTTTTATTACTTCCGAAAGAGGCGTTGAAAAAAAGACGGCCGTAAAAGCGGAGAAGGGCCAAAAGATTATTGAGGCTGCCCGTCTTGGGGGAATTAAAATCGAAACCCCCTGCAATGGCCTTGGACTCTGCGGGAAATGCGGGGTGCGCGGCGCCGGGAGCGGCGAATTCATTCTTGCCTGCCAGGAAGCAATCGAAAAGGACGCTGTCTATATCGTGCGGGATTACGAGAATGAGAACGACAGCCTCCGTATTCTTTCCGGGGGCAGCGGCTTTGATTATCCCCTGGAACCTTTTATTTCAAAACGCTTTGTAAACGGCAAGACCGAAATCTATGGCGGCGATAAACTTTTGGGAATCGAGGAGCGCGATACCGGCGCTTTATTGTACGGCCTTGCGGTCGATATAGGAACCACAACCCTCGTGGCGAATCTGGTGGACATCGCAAGGGGGAAAAGCCTGGCCTCCGTTTCGGCGCTGAACCCCCAGGCGCATTACGCCCAGGACGTACTGGGACGAATCCATTTTGCGGGCAAAGGGGACGGCCTGTCGGTCTTATACAAGGCTTTTATCGAAAAACTCAATCTTATGATTGGGGATTTGATTCAGAAAACAAAGGTCAACCCGGCCCATATCTACGAGCTTGTGTACAGCGGCAACACCACCATGCTGCACCTTGCCTGCAACATCGATCCTGTGGGGCTTGGGAAGTACCCCTACACGCCGGCCATAAACGGGGGCTGCCATATAACGGAAAAAGCCCTCAATATTTCACCCTTTGCCCGTGTCTATCTGCCTCCGGTTATTTCAGCCTATGTGGGCGCGGACATTAGTTCCGGCCTCTTGGTAACAGGGCTGGAAGAAAGAAAAGGCAGTACCCTTTTTATCGACATCGGAACAAACGGGGAAATGGCCCTTGCAAAAGACGGACGTATCGCGGCGTCCTCTACCGCGGCGGGCCCCGCCTTTGAAGGCATGAACATCTCCTGCGGCATGCGGGCCAACGCCGGCGCCGTCGAATCCTTCGCCGTGAACGACGACGGCTGTGTATATACCGTCATAGACGGCGGCAAAAACAGCCCGAAGGCCGCCGGAATTTGCGGCAGCGGTCTCCTTGATATAGCGGGAGAGCTTGTCCGTACCGGCGTCATCGACAGCCGCGGCCGCCTTGTTCCTCCCGATAAAGGCAATTATTCCGCCCTTCTAAAGGAGCGCATGGGGCAGGTAGACGGGAAAAACGCCTTTTTTATTACAAAGGACGTATACCTCGCCCAAAAAGACATACGGCAAATCCAGCTTGCCAAGGGCGCCATAAGATGCGGCATAGAGTTACTCCTTTCCCGTTTTAACGCCGATGCCGGGGACATAGATGAAATAATCATCGCCGGCTCTTTCGGCTATCACCTTAACGAAGAAAGCCTCCTTAACACCGGCCTCCTTCCTCCCCGGTGCGGGGGAAAAATTTCTTTTGCCGGGAATACTTCCCTTTCGGGGGCCGAGGCTTTTTTGCTGAACGCTTCGTTCAGGCGGAAGATGAAGGAAGTAACGGCGCGGGTGGAAAATATCGAGCTTGCCCAGGACGCTGAATTTGAGCGCGCCTTTATCAAATACATGGGCTTTTGATTATGGTACGCGCTTCCGGCATTGATTTTGACCTCAATGCCCTGTGTATGGGACATATTACGGGAAATACCGCCAATCCCAATATCATCGCCTTTCCCGATAATTTTACCACCGAGGCGAAAGCCCTGGGCGCGGACTGTGAAACAAGCGCCGGCGGCTTTGAAGTTATACGCCCCCTTTTTACCGAACCAAATATGCTTTTCAATATTCCGGCGTTTGGCGAATCTGAATTGATCAAAAACGTAGTTGAGAAAATAGGCTGCGCGTCAGGCGCGTCAAAAGAAAAGAAAGTCCTGCTGAAACTAAACGGCCCCTATTCGGTTCTCGCGTCCCTCGTTAGCCCTGAACTTTTTTACCGCTGGTACGCGAAATACCGGGAAGCGATCCATGCCGCCCTCGATTCGATTACGTCAAGTCTGGAAATATATCTTGATAAATCAATTGACGCGGGCGCGGGTATCGTTTCAGTGGCGGACCCTTACGCGAATGTTTCGGTATTGGGGGAAAAACGCTATAGGGAATTCGCCGCCGCATATTTGTTACGATTACTGCGCGGCATTAAGGGAAAAAAGGCTGTTATTCATCTTTGTCCCCATAGTTCAATTCCCCTGGTACAATTCGGTTGTTTTGAAACAAAGGATATACCGGTAAACAATGATTCATATTTGGACGCCCTTATTCACCAGCACGGCCCCTTGCTGCTGGGGAACCGGTGCATATATTCAGGAAAAATTGATTCCATAACTTCCCTGATGTACCCGCTTCCCGAAGCATAGAGTCCTATCGCCTCACTCCTTAATATAGGCGCCCACATCCTTTTCGTACCACGATTCCCGGTAAGGAAGGGGGCGGTATTTCCGGATGTTTTTATTGTACTGGCTGTTTGATAAAACCCGTTTAAGCCGGTATGCGGTTTCAAAGGCGCCGGAATATCCCATATAATTAAAGCCGGGATTAAACAGGGGCAGCACCGGAAGCCCGTGCTTGGCCGTAAAATTACCGCCTCCTATGTGCATTAAAAGCACGTCGGGATTTATTTTGCGAAGCAGGTTTGCCTGTTCAAAGGGATGCTGCGAGGCGATGTCGATGTAGGTGTCGCCGGAAACGGGCGCGTCATCAAGGACAGGTTCAACGAAGTGATCGATGTGGTGGCTTTTGAGTCCCGCTATTTCAAGCCCCAGGTCGTTGACAAGTTCGGCGGTAACGAATATGCGCATCTCGCCGCCCGATATATACGCCCGTTTCCCCTTAAAGATCTTCCGGTAAGGCTCCAGGGCTTCGTTGAGGGCGGTGTCTTCTGTTTCGATGAGGAGCGCCGCCTGCTCCTCAATATGAAAGTGTTCCGCTATTTTCATAAGCCAGCGTCCCGTTCCCTTTCTGCCGATGGGCATGGTGTCGATGATGTAGGGTATGCCGTACTCTTCAGAAATATGTTTGACATAATAATCGTCGTGGGTACCGCAGATGCTTACATTGAGCGCGGCGTCCAGGACTTTGCGGAAATCTTTGGGGGACGCGAAACATGGAATGAAATTGACTTTGAGTTCCAGGGCGCCCAGGAGACGGGCCAGTTCAAGCTCGTCGGGACGCCCCATGGAGCCGACGTTAAACACGTTGACCGTGTGGGCGTTGTTGTAATTCCAGAGTATGTCGTCCAGTTTGTCGGGAACCACGAGGCTTTCACGTTCTATCTTTTTCTTTGATAAATTTTTAAGTATCCCGTTGTACACCGCGTCGTAGGCGGTGGCCATGAGCCTTGTTTTGAAACCTTCACAGTTAACCGCCACCAGATCCGCCGAAACGTCTTTTTGGAGTTCGTCGAGGATTTTGTCCACGTCGTCGCCGATGAGGGCGGGAACGCAGGTGGATGTAACCACGATGGCTTCGGGCCTGAATTCCCTGTCCGCGTAAAGCACCGCTTCCCGCAGTTTCTTTTCGCCTCCGGAAATTACGTCGCTTTCGTCAAGGTTGGTGGAAATCTGTACCGTGCTTCCCTGGGCGGGGTCCCGCAGGCGTTTCAAGTTCCTGGTCGCGCCGATGCCGCCAACGGACCAGAAGCCGCAGCCCACAGGGCCGTGGACAATCACCACCGTATTCCGCAGCGTGTTGAGCATGGCGAGACTCAGGGTAAACTGGCAGCCAAAACTTTGGCCGAAGCTCCGGCTGGCCTGGTTAAAACAGCCGCCGTCCCCGCGGCCAAGCCGTTCCCGTAATTGCGCGCAGGTTCCGCAATAGGCGGTCCCCGCCTGGAGCCTGTCTTCCCTGGGCGGCGCCGCCCGCTCTATTTTCAGTGCCATCTGCATCCTCCTCTTTACCGCGCCGCCACCAGGAGGCCGAAGCTGTCTTCGGCCAGGGCAAGCCCGCCGTTAAAGCCCGCGTAGGCTTTGTTAAACACAACCCTGTTTGTTACGGGGAACGAAATTGAAAGCAGGGGAATACCCAGCTCTTCGGCGTAATCCCGCTCATAAACGCTGCCGAATATCACCGCCGGCGAAAAAGGCTCGTAATAGACGTGGTTACGGTTCCTTTCCCAGTTGCCGGTAAGGTAATGCCGCAGGGCTGAGGCGTTTGTATCGTAATAAACCTTCGGCTCAAGTCCCGAGGCGTAATTTTTAAAGCGCCTGTCCAGGGCGGTCTTGTTTTCTTCGGTAACGGGGTCCGTTACCATAGTAAGGTGGGGAACCCATCCCAGTTCATCGGAAAGAAAATTGGAAATCGCCGGAGCGTAATTGGAATCGGCAGCCACAACTCCGTAACGCTGGAGTTCAATGTCGTTGTAGATATCGGCGATACGCTCAAAATAATCAAAGTAGATTTCTTCTTCCGCTTTGACGGCCTTATCGATGATCCCTTCATCTATCGCAAGAACCTTGCCCACACTGCGCAGGAACCGTTCGGTCTGGAAAAAACCGATGGGGAACTGTTCCCGTATATAAGGTATATCGTGGACTTCCTTAAAGGCTTCCGCCGAGAGAGGCGCGTAGACATCGGAAAGCACGATGTTGAGTCCGGCGCTTCCCGCGCTGCGGAAATTATCGAGGTTCTCCCCCTCGCCGATAAAGGTGTTGGCGTCGACGCCGATGAGGGCGAGAACCCGCTTTATCTCCTTCAGGTTGCCTTTGTAAAAGGGATCGTTTCCGGGAATTACGCCGAAAACATTAACCGCCTTTTCGCGTTTGGCGCCGGCTTTGGGGATGAATTTCCGCGCGATCTTTTCCAGCAGGAGGTCGTAGCCCTGCTGGGAATTGCCCCTGAAACTCGGGGTCTGTACCGCCAGAAGCGGCAGCCCTTCGATATTACCCGCCACCGCGCGTATGTCGTCGCCTATCATCTCAACCTGGCAGCCTGAAATAACAACGTAAAGGTCGCCGTCAATAAGTTCCGCCGTAGCGCGTATTTGCTCTTCAAGGCGGTCCTCGCCGCCGAAGATGATTTCCTTTTCAGCCACGTTGGTGGAAGGCGTAGACACCGCGCCGCAGTAGCCGCCGCCCAGGTAGCCGGCGCCGGCGTTTCCGCCTATGTAGTAATTATACGCGCAGCCCGCGCCGGCGTGTACAATGGGAATAGTCCGGTGCATGGCCCTCATCAGCGCCAGGGCGCCGCCCAGGGCGCACACATAGCGGGGCCTGTCGATTATCGTGCTCAAAGCTGGTTCCTCCTCTAGTACCAGATAGGACTTTTTGTTTTGGGAATGTCTTTCCACAGCGCTGTCGAAAGATAGCGTTCGCCTGTATCGGGAAGAACGGCCACAACGGTCTTGCCCTTGTTTTCGGTTCTGGCGGCAACCTTCGCCGCGGCAAAGGCCGCGGCTCCCGACGAGATGCCCACCAGGAGGCCTTCTTCCCGGGCAAGCGCCCTGGCAGTGTCCACCGCCTCTTCGTTCCGCACCCGGAATATCTCGTCAATAACCGAAAGATCGAGCACATCAGGCACAAAACCCGCCCCAATGCCCTGGATCTGATGCGGCCCCGGTTTGCCTCCCGACAACACCGGCGATGCGTCGGGTTCTACCGCCACCGCCTTTACCCCGGCATTTTTTTCCTTGAGGGAAGCCGCCGCGCCGGCGATGGTTCCGCCGGTACCTACCCCTGCTACAAGGATGTCCACCTTGCCGCCTGTGGCCTCCCAAATTTCAGGCCCCGTAGTTTTCCGGTGGATCTCCGGATTGGCGGGATTGGCGAACTGCTGGAGCACCAGACTCCCCTTGATCTGGGCGTTGAGTTCCAGGGCTTTGTTCACCGCCCCCTTCAAACCCAGAGCGCCGGGTGTCAGCGCCAGTTCAGCCCCCAGGGCCAAAAGTAACTGCCGGCGCTCAATACTCATGGTGTCAGGCATGGTGAGAATGAGGCGGTACCCCCTGGCCGCCGCCACAAAAGCAAGGCCGATCCCCGTATTGCCCGATGTGGGCTCGATGAGCACCGTCCCGGCCCTTAAAAGGCCCCTGGCCTCGGCGTCTTCGATCATGGCCTTGGCGATGCGGTCCTTCACGCTGGAGAGGGGGTTAAAGTACTCCAGTTTGAGGAGGAGGTCGGCCCCTTCAATTCCCGCCAGTCTGATAAACCTGCGGGGCCGCAGGAGGGGAGTATCCCCCACCAGTTCCGTCAGGTTATCTACCACTCTGTTCTTCATATATTTTCCTCTGTATTTAATAATATATAAATCCTATGATTTTAATATGTATTATAGTGAATATCTTTTTAGTTTGTCAAGTAGAGACCCTGATTTTTCCGCGACACACCCTGATTTTTTTGCTTGGCAATCCGGTTTATCCCTGATACACTAAAATGTATGTCCGGTGAATATCTTATGGCGATTGACGCGGGGACCGGCAGTGTCCGCGCGGTTATTTTTGATACGCGGGGAAATCAGGTCGGGTGCAGCCAGCGGGAATGGAAACATACGGAAGATCCCCGCTATCCGGGCAGCATGGACTTTGACTGGACGGCCAACTGGGCCCTCACCTGCGCCTGCACGAGGGACGCGCTTACCGAAACCGGCGTCAGAGCGTCCCAAATCGCCGCAGTATCCACCACCTGTATGCGAGAGGGCATTGTCCTGTACGACGGCGCCGGAAAGGAAATCTGGGCCTGCGCCAACGTTGACGCCCGCAGCGGGGACGAGGTGAGACAGCTCAAGCGGCTCTCGCCGGAACTGGAGAAAGAGATATACCTTGAATCGGGGCAAACCTTCGCCCTCGGCGCGCTGCCGCGGCTGCTGTGGGTTAAAAACAAATTCCCCGACGTTTACCACAAAGCCGCCCGAATCGGCATGTTCAATGACTGGATCATTTACCGCCTCTCGGGGACTTTGATCGTGGAACCGAGCAACGGTTCCACCACCGGACTTTTCAATTTGCGAACCAGAACCTGGGACAAAACCATAGCCCGGCGCTGCGGCCTTCGGGACGACATCTTCCCGGAGGTTCGGGAATGCGGAACCGTAGCGGCAAAAGTCTCCCGGAGCGGGGCCGAAGAATCCGGCTTTGAGGAGGGAACCCCGCTGGTCATCGGCGGCGGCGACTGCCAACTCGGCTCCATCGGCGTGGGGGTAACCGGCGTCAATGAGGCGGCGGTCTTCGGCGGAAGTTTCTGGCAGTACGAGTACAACACCGGTACGGGAAAAACCTCCCCCCACTGCGATGTGCGGGTAAACTGCCACGCCGTCGACCATGTCTGGCAATACGAGGCCCTGGCCTTCAATCCCGGCCTGGTAATGCGCTGGTACCGGGACGCCTTCTGCGGAGAAGAAAAACGCCTGGCGGCGGAACAGCACACCGGCCCTTACGCGCTTATGGACGAGGCCGCCCGAAAAATCCCCGCCGGCTCCTACGGGATGCTCTGCGCTTTTTCCGACGTGATGAATTTTATCTCCTGGAGACACGCCGCCCCGGCGTTTATGAATTTTGACCTCGATCCCGGCCGCTTTAACAAATACACTTTTTACCGGGCCATTATGGAGAACACCGCCCTTGTTACCCTGGGGCATCTCCGGCTGGTGGAACAGGCTACCGGAAACCGCCCGGAAAAAATCGTGTTCGCCGGGGGCGCTTCCAAAAGCGCCCTGTGGCCGCAGATACTGGCCGACGTACTGGGTATTCCGGTGGAAGTACCGGTGGTCAGGGAAGCGACCGCCCTGGGCGCCGCCCTCCTGGCCGGCAAGGGGATAGGCCTCTACCCGGACGTACAGGAAGCCGCGCGCGCACTGGTAAAGATAGAGAAGCGTTTTATTCCGGATGAGGCAAACGGGGAAGCGTACCGGCAGGCTTACGATACCTGGCAGGCCGTATACGCGCCGCTTTTGAAGTTAAGCGACGAAAAAATTACCCGTTACATGTGGTCCGCGCCCGGTCTGTAGCATTACCGGAAGGGAGTGTATATGTACATTGTAGATGAAAAGGACAGGCAGTACCGGTTTGGCGATAACGGCCCCAAATACCTCATGCGGGGGCCGCGTATGGCTTTTGCGCTGGTACAGTTCACGCCCGGACAGGATTTCCGCGCCCATTATCATGAAGTCATGGAAGAAAATTTCCATATTTTGGAAGGAACCGTTACCATAGTGGTTGATAACACGGCGCATACCCTCACGCCGGGACAGTTTATCCATATCGAACCTCACGAAGTTCATTATGTGATCAATAAATCTTCTTCGGTAGTGCGTATGGTATCCACGCTTGCGCCCTTTCGGGAGAACGATAAAATTGAGGTTGAAAACCCGGCGTCGGCAGGATAGGATTTTCCCGGCGCGACGGCTGGAAAAATAGCGCCGTCTTTGGAAGAACTGCGAACGTAAGATTCATACCACGCTGCAAATGACGGTTCTTGCGTTTGTCTCGCTACTGCTGAAAAGATATTGAACAGGCGCTTAAAAAAGCAGCCCCTCACCGGTTCCCGCGGCAGAGGGACCAGGGGACGGAAAGCCCAGGTGGCTGTAGGCCAGGGATGTCGCCATCCGCCCGCGGGGGCTGCGCTGCAAAAGGCCCGCCTGGATCAGGTAAGGCTCGTAATAGTCTTCAAGGGTTTCCACCGACTCCCCGATGGATATGGCCAGGGTTTCGGCCCCCACCGGCCCGCCTCTATAGCGCTCAATGATCATTTTAAGAATATCGCGGTCCTGTCTTTCCAGTCCCAGGGGATCAATCTCAAGCCGCTTAAGCCCGTCGCGCACTACCGGCAGGGTGATTGAGGCTTTACCGGCGAATTGGGCAAAATCCCGCATTCGCCGCAGCAGGCGGTTCACCACACGGGGAGTGCCCCGCGAGGACTTTGCCAGCAGCGCCGCCGCGTCGTCATCAATCCCGGCGCCGAGCAGGCCCGCCGAGCGTCGGACAATGGCCTGCATGTCTTCCTGTTCGTAAAACGAAAAGCGGCAGGTAATGCCGAAGCGACTGACGAGGGGGCTTGAGACCGTTCCCGCCTTGGTGGTGGCCCCTACCAGGGTGAAGGGCTTTATGGGGATTCGCAGGGCGTGGGCCATCGGCCCCTGGCCCACAATCCAGTCAAGCTCGTAGTCTTCCATGGCGATATAAAGCAGTTCCTCTATGGCGGGCTTGAGCCGGTGGACTTCGTCAATAAAAAAAACATCGCCCTTTTGCAGCTTGGTGAGCAGTCCCACCAGGTCTTTGGGCTTGTCCAGGGCCGGGGCCGAAGTCTGCACAAAGCCCGCTTCCAGCTCGTTGGCCACCACCTGGGCAAGCGTGGTTTTGCCCAGGCCCGGCGGGCCTATCAGAAACAGATGATCCAGGCTTTCGCCGCGTTCCCTGGCGGTTGCGATAAACACCGCGAGGTTTTCCTTCATCGCTTTCTGGCCGAGAAATTCGTTCAGCCGCCGGGGCCGCAGTCCCAGGTCCCGCTCATCCTCACCGGTTATCGGTTCGGGGTGGGCGACGCCCCGCGATTCGGGCGCGTTCCGCGCGTTCTTTTTTTCCATTTATCACCTGCATAAGCCTACCGCGAAACGGACCACCCGGTCAAAAAACTGCGGCGTTAGGCGTAAATAGCTGTCTGAGGGACCGTTGATAGTTCTCCACGTTTCGGGGATAAGCCGCGGGTTAATTTTGCTTTGGGCCGCCCCGGAGATAAGGCAGTCGGCGAAATTGGGACGGCTCCGTACAAGCGCGGCGTAGGGGGACGCTTCGGCGGAGGGGAGCATAGTGATGGTCTGCGCGGGGATGCCCGCGCGGAGAAAGCCCGCGTCGTCTGAAAAGGGGGTGGGCACAAGCAAAACCTTGTTCAGGCGGAGATGGCGGGCGGTGTTCAGGGCGTGTTCGCGGAGTTTGTCAATTTGCTGTTTTGTCTTGCGCGCTTCCCGCCGGCTGATTTTCTTCAAAAGATAGTCGGTAGTGCTGGAAATAATAAACGTGTCGCCCGCGCCGCAGACATCGAAATTGAAAATCCGCCCGCCTCCCAGACCCCAGGCGAGGAGTTTTTTCGCAAGGCTGAAAGACCCTTGATCCTGAATCGCGTCGCCGGGCTTGAGTTCTTCCTTGTCGGTAAAAATGATGATCCAGTGGGCCTCGCGGAGATCCTTAAGTTTCTGCGCCGCCTTGAGCAGATGAAAAACCGCCGCGCTGTTGTCGTTGGCGCCGGGACTGTTCTGCACGCGGTCATAATGAGCGGTGAGGATAACCGGACTCTGCCCCCTGAAGGAGGGAAGGACGCCTTTGGCGGGCAAGGCCGGGCTGCGCACAGAGGGGAAAATAAAAAAATGACGGTTTTCGTTGATCGAAATCACCGCCGAGTTGAGTTTGAGTTTTTCGATCTGTTCCAGCAGTATTCCGTAACGGTCCGCCTTGAGGTCGATAAAATCAAAAAAACCGTCGTAAGGGCTTTCCGCCGACCAGTCCCACGCGCTTGTTTTGGCGCGCAGGAGGCTAGAGACGAACCGCTTCGAAGGTGTGGGTGGGACAGTCGAGTTCATGCTGATTCTGGATGATGGTCAGTTCCATGGGACCGCTGGTGGTTTCATCCGCTTTGGCGCTGTTCCGTTTTAGAAAACTTGCCTCCAGAATGCCATAGACCGTGGCGGTACAGAACTCCAGTGTCCGCTTTATATCCTTTGTCTCAAGATACCGCGAAAGAAACACCGACGCGGTAAGATCCCCGGAGCCTGCCACAACGGCCTCCAGGGGCAGTTCCGGCGTACTGATCCGGTACACGCCGGTTTTGTCGGATGCCAGCATGCTGATCCGGGCGCCGCCCGTGCCGTCCGCTTTCGCGGCCGCCGCGTCTTCCCTGTCCCGGTAACTGGTAACGAGCACTATGCCCGGCCCCTTTTCGTGGAGCATTTCAATTGCCCCGCGGGCCTTGTCGATGCCGCCGGTATCCAGGGAAGTCAGGGCCTCCAGCTCGAACTGATTCGGGGTAACAATGTCCGCCAGGGGGAGCAGCTCGTTTTTGAACATGTCGGGAATATCCGGCTTTACGTAAAAGCCCCTGCCCAGATCCCCCATGACCGGATCGCAGCAGTAAATCGCGTTGGGGGCAGCTTTACGCACCCGCCGCACCGCGTCGATAACGGCCCGGCCTACCGCGGCATCCCCCAGGTAGCCTGAGAGCACCGCCTCGCAGCCGCCGAGCGCCCCCCGTTCCTCAAGGCCGGTAACAAGCTCGGCGGCCAGTTCCGCCCCCAGCACCTTGCCCCGCCAGGCTCCATAGCCCGTGTGGTTGGAAAATTCAACCGTGTTGATGGCCCAAACCTCCCGGCCCAGGCGCTGGAGAGGGAAAACCGCCGCGGTATTGCCCGCGTATCCGTATACCACATGGGACTGGATCGATAAAACTGCCATAGCTGCCTCATTTTCAGTGGTCTCTTCCCGCCCGGAGCGGGAACTTCATTCAGTACTGCCGCGCCTTCCGAACAGCCGGTCCAGCAGCAGGGCCAGGAACCTGAAAAACCTGCCCCGGCTTTGACCGTATTTTCTGGAAAAGTCGCCGGCCGCCTGCGCCAGGGAATAGCCGCCGTATTTCTTTTTCAGAAAATCCCAGTGCTTGATGATCCACACATACAGATCACTTGCCGTCCTGCCGGGAAAATTGGCCAGCAGCCATTGATCCCGAATGATGGCAATCACCGGACTGTACACATTAGTATACCAGGAAACCAGTGCCTCGGAAAAGGGAATTTCCCCCTCCCTGTTTTGATTCAAAAAATACTTGTGCACCAGAATATGGTTATAGATAACATCATACCGACCCGGGGCGCTAAAGTTAAGCCCCATATCCCCGGTGAGAGAGCCGAAAGCGGTTTTCTCATAGAAGATGGTTTTTTCATAGGCGATAAGGGCGCTGCGCATTTCGTCAACGGTCATGGCCGGCGTTATATTGATCTCCGTGGCGAGGCTCGTTACCTCGGCGTCGATAAATTCCACGCGCTGCGCCCTGGCCACCGACACGCGGTGGTTGCCGTCCCGGACAAAGTACACCCCGCCGATTTCGTATAACTGGATGGGGGGAAGAATAATATCCCGGTGATGGGCCTCGTCAACCCGCTCCCAGCGGCTGCGCAAATGCTCGGCGCGGGGAAGAAAATATTTGTTGAAGTCCCGGTAGCGCCCCTCGCTGCCGACGATGAGTTTGATGGGGACGGTCTGGTTGCCCCGGTACACCTGGTTCTTCGGCTTGAGAATGTCCTTCACGTCGTTGAACGAGAGCAGCCGGTCCTTGTCGGTGTGCATGAAGTGCTGAATCTGGGAAAGCATCGCCTGGGTTCTGGCCCGGGAAAAGTCAGACTCGACCCTTAACCTGAAATCCTGATCGCTCATTTTTAATTCCTTTGAACTTTTCCCCAGTATACCGCAAACCGGGGCTTTATTTCATCGCCTCAGGGCGGAGCATGTTTTGTACCGAAAGGTAGGAACGGGTCCGCAGCGACGTAAACACCTCGGCCCTGGGCTGTTCCCTGAAATCCGCCAGTGTTTTTTCGTAGACGCCTATAGGCACTCTCATTATCGCCACCTCACCCGCTTTTATTCCGTGCAGATGAAATTCGATGCCGCCGGCGTTTTTTTTCTGATACCAAATTCTTATCTCCTGTTCCGGGTAGTTCTCCTCGGCCTTGAGGAGAAGGTAGTACTTCAGGGTTTCAATGGCGACAGGCTCAAGGCCGTCAAGGATAACGGCGACTCGGTCGACCAGTTCGGGATAACCGATAACGGTTTCGACGCCCGGCTCGTCTGTTTTTCGCCGGTAGAATTCGCCCCGGTCAAGCTCAGGGAGAACCTCAAGCGTGATTTTTTGGGACGGCCACAAAAGCCTTACCGGGAATTCCGGTTTGTGCGTTTTTCCGCAGCCGGGGCAGGTGAAACTCATGAACGAGCCGTTGGTAATTTTGCCGATATATTCGGGGGAAACGTCGAGATCGATTGCTTCCTCCGCCATAACCGAAAAACCCCTTCCGCAGGGACAGGTAATGTTCTTTTTCATATACTAACCTCATCAATAACAGAGGGCCTGTCCGCCCGGCGGCCCCGCCCAACACTCCGGGCTTGTTCAGTACCACAAGTTCTACCCGTTCCGTTTTTTGCGCGTCCATATTTCTCCTAACGCTAGCGGCGGACCAGGTACAGTATGTCCCCGAACACCGCGAGGATCATCAGGCCGAAGATCAGCGCCGCCCCCAGCGTTTGAAAAACCGCGGCGGCGCGGGGATTGATTGGTTTCCGCCGTATCATTTCGATTACAAAAAGCACAATCATGCCGCCGTCAAGAATGGGCAGGGGCAGGAGGTTCATCACGCAGAGGGCGATGGAGATAAGGGCGAGAAAATCCGCCATGGAGCGGACGCCCGCGCCGAAACCCTGTCCGAAACCCTCGGCGGCCACATCACCCATCATGTAGGTGATGCGGACCGGCCCTGATACGGCCTGGGTAAGATCGATCCCTTTGAAGAGCAGCCTGAGACTCCGCAGGGAAACGACCAGCGTTTTCCAGGATTCGGCCGCTCCCCTGGTGAGCGCGGCAAAGGGCGAGAGCAGCGGCGTCCGGTACTGTATGGAAGCCCAGACGATTCCGGGATTCGCCTCCCCCCTGTCATCGTATTGGGGAATAAGATCGGCCTGTCTTTTTTCGCCGTTACGTGTAAAGCCCAGGGCAAGAACGGCCGGCTTTTCCTCCAATTCCATGAGAAAATCCAGGCTGTGGGAAATGGGCCTGCCGTTAACGCTCTCGATACGGTCGCCGCCGGAAAGGCCCGCCAGGGCGGCGGGGCTTTCCGGGTTTACCGTCTCAATCACCGGATCGGTCCAGAAATATACCCCGATTTTTCCGGCGCCGGAGCTTTTGTCAAGGCTCGGCGTAACTTCCAGCGGCAATTTTTCCCCGTCCCGCTCAACAATAAGCAGCAAAGGCTTTTCAGGATTAACGGCAATATTTTCCTGAACCTCATGGTAGTACGAAGTTTTTTTCCCGTTTATCTCGACGATCCGGTCTCCGGTTTTAAGGCCGGCGTCATCGGCGGGGTAATGTTCTTCGGGGTGAATTTCTGATGCCAGCACGATACGATTATCCAGGGTATTCACCTCAAAACCGACGCCCCAAATGATCGAAAGCGCCAGAACCGCGAAAACCAGGTTGAAGAAAGGGCCGGCAAAGGCAACGAGAATTCGACGCGGGGGACTTGCCGCAAAATAAGCGCCCCTTGTGTAGCTTACGCCCTGCTGTCCCTTTTCCCAAGCTTCCTGAAATTCATTTTCACCCCGCATCTTGCAATAGCCGCCCAGGGGAAACATGCCGAGCCGGTATTCAACCGTGCCGATTTTCTTTTTCAGAATCGGGTTACCCCAGCCTATGGAGAAGGCTTCCACGTCGATGCCCACGAGCCGAGCCGCGAGGAAATGCCCCAGCTCATGCACAAAAACCACCACCCCAAGGCCGAGCAGTCCGAGTATTATTTTTATAAGAGTCACGCTTTACCCTTCATAAATGACATAGCCATTGATTTGGCCTGCTTATCCGCTTCCAGCACCGGCGCGATATCTGCGGGTTCACCGCTCCAGTCCCTGTCTAAAACATAGCCTACTATTCGCGGTATATCAAGAAAACCGATCTCCCGGTTGAGAAAGGCCGCCACCGCGGTCTCATTGGCGCCGTTATACGCGCAGGGGTACAGGCCTCCCTGCCGGACCGCCTCGCGGGCAAGGGCCAGCATGGGGAATCGCTTCGTATCCGGTTTTTCAAATTCAAGGGTGAGCGATTCAAAGTCAAGCCGTCCGAAACCGGTGGGCCTGTTATTGGGCCAGTAGAGGGCCTGATGAATGGGAAGTTTCATGTCGGGACGGGAAAGCTGGGCGTATACCGCGCCGTCTGTAAGGCGTATCATCGAATGTACTATGCTCTGGGGATGAATCACCACTTTGATTTTTTCAGGCGGCATATTAAAGAAACGAGCCGCCTCGATGATCTCAAGCCCCTTGTTTGCCATGGACGCGCTATCAATGCTTATCTTTGGCCCCATTTTCCAGGTAGGATGGGCGAGGGCGGCTTCGGGGCTTACATCCTTCATTTTTTCGAGAGAACTTTTTCTGAAGGGCCCCCCCGACGCGGTAAGGATAATTTCGTCTAACTCCTTTTTGGGGAGCGGTTCGGCGTTCCATGGCTCTCCCGGCCGGCGGGCTAGCACAGAGACGGCCTCCCGGCGGATCAAATGGAAAATCGCCGAATGTTCCGAATCCATCGGGAGGATATTCACTTTTTGTTCCGCCGCCCGTTTGAAAACGAGCCTTCCCGCCATTACCACCGTTTCCTTGTTGGCCAGGGCAAGATCGGATCCCGCCTCTATCACCGCCATTGAAGGCTCAAGGCCCGCCGCGCCGGCGATGCCGTTAATGGTAATATCGGCCTTTGCCTGGGCAATGGCGGCGGCCAGTTGATCCCGCCCGCCGCTTCCGCCGGAAAGGACCCGCGCCGCGCCGGGCCAGTCAAGGCCAAGCTTTTCAAGCCCCTCGCGGTCCCTGTGCGCGCTTAACAGCACCAATTCAAAATCGTCCGTACACCGGCTGATAACATCAACAGCGCTCTTTCCGACAGAGCCTGTAGCGCCAAGAACCGCAACACGTTTTTTCATGCTAACTTCCGTAGTTAAAATTTGAAAAGCAATGTAAAAATCAGATAAAACACCGGCGCCGCCAGGGCTATGGAATCTATGGAATCAAGAACTCCGCCCCTTCCGGGCATAAGATGCCCTGAGTCCTTGCTGCCTGTACTGCGTTTTATAGCCGATTCGCTCAAATCGCCTAACACAGCGGCAAGGCCGGACAACAGCCCCAGAATAATTCCCGCGCCCAGGGCGGAGGATATAATGATCGTATCAAAGCGGGGAACAAAAATCCCCGGAAAGAGCAGCGCGGCAACGGCGCCCACGGCGATAGAAGCGGCGCCTCCGCCGATAAAACCGGCAACGCTTTTATTGGGGCTTACCGGAATTTTCCCCCGGTTTCCCCTGCCGAACAGCATGCCCGCGGCCCATGCCGCCGAATCATTGCCCATCACGATCAAGAGAAATACCATGATGATAATTTCCGCCCCTTCCCATCTGCCCATTTTTATTATCCATTGGAGCAAAAGCCCCGGATAGATCAGCGCGGTGAAACCCGCCGCCATGCGCCCGGCGCAGCGCTCGAAGTTTTTGGAGCGCGAAAAAATCCCCGATACGAGCGCCCAGAAAATCCCGGCGAAAAAGAAGCCGGCCGCGGCCCGGTCGTCCCAGTTAAAACCAACGGAGAGGGCCGCCGCCGCCGGCATCAGCGAGCCCAGAATCATCGCCTCAATTTTGGAAATGCGCATCTGTTTTTTTTCAAGCATCGCCGCGATTTCCGCCGCGCCCAGGGCGCTGAACACAATCACCGTGAGGTTCAGGGCCAGGTGGTTAAAGTGGGGAAGAAAGCACACAATGAGAATGACCAGGGGAAGGCCGATAAAAAATATCAGAAGGCGCTGCAGCATTTTCTTCATAATTGCCTGTCCATTACCGTATCGATCCTTCCTTCACCCTTGTCAGTTTTTAGCGGCAAGAGCCGCAGCGGGAGCGCCGCCAAAACGCCGGTCCCGGCCCTGAAAATCAGCTATGGCCGCGGCAAGGTCCCCGCCTGTCCAGTCGGGCCAGAACTCCGGGGAAACGCACAATTCCGCGTAGGCCCCTTCCCAGAGCAGAAAATTGCTCGTCCGGTATTCCCCGGCGCTGCGGATAATGAGGTCCGGGTCAGGTACGTCAGGGTTATCAAGAAAGGCGGCGATGTCCCCCTCGGTAAGGGCCCGCAGATCTGCCCCGGGCATTTTGTCGCTTGCGGCAAGACGCCGCATCGCCCGGACAATTTCATCCCTGCCGCCGTAGTTGATCGCGAGGATCACCTGCATGCCCTCAAAGTCCCCGGTATCCGCGGCGGCGCTGGCAAGTTCGGCCCGAATATCGGACGGCAGCCCCGCCGCATCGCCGGCGTGGCGGATACGGATGCGGTTTTCCCGGTAGAAATCAAGCTCGCCGCGAAGGTGCTGTTTCACCAGGCTCATAATAAAGCCCACTTCATCGGCGGTACGCTTCCAGTTCTCGGTGGAAAATGCGTAGAGGGTCAAATACCTGATACCCATGTCGCTGGCGGCCTTGACTATGCGTTTGGCGGCCTTGAGGCCCTCAAGATGTCCCTGGCTGCGGGCAAAGCCGCGCGCCTGCGCCCAGCGGCCGTTTCCGTCCATGATGATGCCGACGTGAACCGGGATATCCGTACTCATTACACTTCCATGATTTCTTTTTCTTTTTCTTCCAGCGCCTGATTCACCTTGCCGATGTAACTATCGGTCAGCTTTTGCAGCTCCGCGGACCCCTTGCTCTCGTCATCCTCCGTGATCGACGCTTCTTTCAGCATTTTTTTAAGCTCGTCGTTACCGTCCCGGCGGATGTTGCGTACCGCCACCCGCGCCTGCTCGGCCTGGTTTTTGGCGAGCTTCACCAGCTCTTTGCGCCGTTCCTCGGTTAGGGGCGGAATGGCGATACGGATCACCTTGCCGTCATTGGAAGGGTTCAGGGACAGCTCCGAGGTACGGATCGCCTTTTCGATTTCGGCGATGAGGTTTTTATCCCAGGGCTGGATAACGATAAGCCGGGCTTCCGGAACGGAGATAGTGGCCACCTGGCTCAGCGGCGATTTTTCGCCGTAATATTCCACCCGCAGCTTGTCGAATAACGAAGGCGAAGCCCGCCCGGTACGCAGCGAGGCGAATCCGTCTTTCAGGTTCGCCGCCGTTTTTTTCATCCGTTCTTCGCATGATGAAATAACGCTTTGCATGGCCTTAGGCCCCTACCTTGTAGTAAACGTAGTCGGTTATATTGATCCCGGCTCCGGCTTTTTTGGCGCACTCCGCCACTGCCTTGGCTACGGTGAGCTTTTCGTCTTTCACATAACCCTGCTCAAGAAGGCAAATCTCCGAAAGGTACTTGTTCACCTTGCCCTTGAGGATGCCGTCAAGGACGTTTGCCGGTTTTTCCCTGAGCTTCTCGTCCTGCTCCATCTGCTTGCGGAAAATGTCCTCCTGCTCTTTAAGCCAGGCAGGATCGATTTTGCCGCGGTCCAGCGCGTGGGGGTTAAAGGCGGCGATATGGAGAGCCAGGGAAAAGATAAAGGCCTTTACTTCCTCATCCTTGAAAATCTCCGGCTTGTCCGACCCGCATTTGACCACCACGCCGATATTGCCGTCGCCGTGAATGTACTGGGTAAGGTACTCGTTAGCGCCGGCCTTGACCAGCGTAAGCCGCTTGAGGCCCATGTTCTCCCGTATTTTGGTGGCAAGGCCGGTCACCATGCCGTTAAGTTCGTCGTTGGGCCCGGCGCAGCCTTTTTCCAGGGCCTTGCCGGCAATGACCCCGCCCAGCGCGATAAATTCGGGGTTACGGGCGACAAAGTCGGTCTCCGAGGAGAGTTCCACGAGAACCGCGGCGGAGCCGTCGTCCTTGATCTTCACAAAGATCTTGCCCTCGTTGGTCGCCCGGCCGGAGCGTTTCTCCAGGGCGGCAAGCCCCTTTTCCTTGAGCAGCTTTTCTGCCCGGTCAAAATCACCTTCGCTTGAAACCAGAGCGTTCTTACATTCCATCATTCCCGCCCCGGTTTTTTCCCTAAGCCGTTTAACATCAGCGGCGCTAATATCAGCCATATACAATCTCCTGTACAGAATAGGCTATTTTCGTAATGAGCCTGTAAAGCCCAACGGACTTTTTACAGGCTCATTTGACTTGTTCGGAAACCTGTTCAACGGCAGGCAAAAGCCCAGGCGCGCCAGGGCCTGCGGGTTCCAAACTTTCCACTGGAAAGTCCAAGTCTTGCAAAATGCTCCTCATTTTGCGGTATATCAGGAAGTTTTTTGGAAACCGGAGTTTCCGAAAAACGCTATTCCTCATCGTACACTTTATCTACATCCACCTGGATTTGCACATCCCCTTCGGGTTCAACCGCTTCAGTTTCTTCAGCCGGCGCTTCCGCTGCGGCCTCACTGGAATAGGATGCAATGTCAATCTCCTGATCCTCTTCCTTGACGGAAACGTCGGTCAAGAGGCCCTCCATGTCGTCGCCCTCGTCGCCCAGGTTTTCGATGATTTTCAGGCCCACTTCGTTGTCCGCTTCCACCACCGCGTTGGCGATGATCTGGGTGAAGAGGGTAATCGCCCTGATGGCGTCGTCATTGCCGGGGATGGGATGGTCGATGCCTTCGGGGTTGCAGTTCGTGTCCACTACCGCCACGATGGGGATGCCCTGACGCTGGGCTTCGGCAACGGCAATCGCTTCTTTGCGGGTGTCGATGATAAAGAGGATGCCCGGCAGTTCTTTCATTTCCTTGATGCCGCCCAGATTTTTCTGGAGCTTTGCCTGCTCCTTGGCAAGAGAGGCGATCTCCTTCTTGGTAAGGTTCTCAAACGTGCCGTCAACTTCCATCTTTTCCAGTTTTTTCAAACGGAGCAGGGATTTCTTGATGGTCACGAAGTTGGTGAGCATGCCGCCGAGCCAGCGGTTGTTTACATAGAACATACCGCACCGTTCGGCTTCTTTTTGAATTGCCTGCTGCGCCTGCTTCTTCGTACCCACAAAGAGCACGGTCTTGCCGGACGCCACGATTTTGCGGACCGCGTCATAGGCGTCCTTGATCGCCTGGATGGTCTTTTGCAGATCGATGATGTGAATGCCGTTCCGTTCCGCGAAGATGTATTTTTTCATCCTCGGATCCCAACGCTTCACCTGGTGGCCGAAATGTACCCCTGATTCCAGGAGACTTTTCATGGTAACTACAGCCAAAATTTCCTCCTCACGGGAACTGTTCAGGGAAGCCGGCGCCGGCCGGTATTTTGACAGCCCCCAAGACAAAAGCAGCCCCTTCCGGCGCTTTTGTCAACCTTCCCTGTATCTCACTGCCCTGTTCTATAGCGCAAACCGGGCAATGGAAAATCAAGGGCCGACGGCCCTCACGGTGAAAGGCGCCCCGTAGGGGTAGCCGTTCTCCCGTAGCATGACATAAAAATCGCGCAATGGCAAGCCCGCCACGGCGCTTGGGGAACCGGTAATCGAACTGATAAAACAGGATGCCAGGCCCTGTATACGGTAACCGCCCGCCGCTCCCTCCCATTCCCCGGCGTTGAGGTACCACTCGATTTCCGCTTCGTCAAGCGGGGCGAACGTCACGAGGCAGGACACCGAGCGGCAGTCTGTTTTCCCCTCCCGCCCGTTGTACAGGGCGACCGCGGTGATTACCTCGTGTTCCCGGCCCGACAAAAGGCCGAGCATCCGTTTGGCGTCCTCCCGGCCGGCGGGCTTCCCGAAAACAGCGCCGCCCGCCGAAACGACCGTATCCGCACCGCAGATCCACCGCTCCGGCCGGCCTTTCGCGAGTTCAAAAGCCCCGCGCACTTTTTGGACCGCAAAGCGCTCCGCCGTCTGCCGGGGACTTAACCCTTCCCGCGGGACTTCTTCGATCATGGCCGGCAAAACCTCGAAGGGCAGGCCGAGGAGCGTGAAATAATCCCGCCTGCGCGGGGAGCCTGATGCTAAAATGATAGGTTCCATGGTTTAAGATAGCAGACGGCGGCGGGTATTGCCAGTTGGGACAAGCACAGAGAAACCGCCAAAAAAATTGCCTCAATCATATCTCCCCCTTTTGAATAGTTATGCGGACGGGTATACTGTGCGGGTGCGGTATTTTCTTGATCCCTTTGGATGCGCGAAAAATCAGGTGGACGCGGAAAACATGATGGCCCATCTTGACGGCGCGGGCTGGTCCGCGGCGGCGGATGCGGATGCGGCGGATCTTATTATCGTCAATTCGTGCGGTTTTATTGAAAGCGCCAAACAGGAATCGATTAACGCCGTTCTCCTCTGGCGCAAACGCTGGCCGGGGAAAAAAATACTGCTCGCCGGTTGCCTTTCCTACCGTTACGCGGATGAGCTTGCCGGGGCGCTGCCCGAAGCGGACCTGATTTTCGGCGGCGCGGACCCTGCGGAAATTGTGGACGCGGCGGCCCGTTGCTGCGGTCTGACGGCGGCGCGGAAGGAAAGGGCTGGAAAACCGGCCGCTTCCGCAAGGCCGCTCCTGTCCCTGCCCGGTTCGGCGTATGTTAAAATAAGCGAAGGCTGCGATAACCGCTGTTCGTTCTGCGCCATTCCTTTGATTCGCGGCGGGCTGCGTTCCCGGCCTGTAGGAGACATTGTTGAAGAGTGCCGGGGCCTTCTGCTGCGGGGCGTGAAGGAGCTGTGTATCATCGGTCAGGACATCGGCTCTTTCAGGAGCGGCGGGGCGGCCGGGCTTGACGGGACCATTTCCGGGCTGCCCGCGCTGCTGGAAGCAATTGCCGCGCTTGAGGGCCGCTTTTGGGTGCGCCTGCTGTATATTCATCCCGACCATTTCCCTTTGGGCATTCTCGATATTATGGAACGTGACGGGCGCTTTCTCCCCTATTTTGACATTCCCTTTCAGCACGCTTCGCCGAAAATTCTTTCGGCCATGAACCGGCGGGGGACCGCGGAATCCGGTCTTGCGCTACTCGAAACCATCCGCGCCCGTCTTCCCGCCGCGGTGATCCGTTCCACGTTCCTTCTGGGCTTCCCCGGCGAAACAGACGAGGATTTTGCCCGTCTGCTGGATTTTCAGGAAAGGGCAAGGGTTGACTGGCTGGGCTGCTTCACCTATTCCCGCGAGGAAGGGACTGCGGCATACACCATGAAAGGGCGGGTCTCCAAAAAAACCGCCCTTGAACGGAAGCGGATCATTGAGGAGCGGCAGGTTTCCATTACCGAGCGCAACATGGACCGTTTTGTGGGCAAAACTCTGGACGTGCTGATAGAAGAACAGTTTGAAAACCCGGCGGCCGGCGACGGGGCCTTTGACGATGGCGAAAGTCTTTGGCTGGGGCGGCTCTACTGTCAGGCCCCGGAGGTGGACGGCGCCGCGGTAATCGTATGCGCCGAACCGGAACTTCGCGGCAAGACCGGCGCAAAACCGCGGCCGGGCGCCTGGGCTTCCGGCAAAATTACCGCCCGCCGGGGATTTGATTTGGAACTGAGGTTCCTGGAGAATGATGGGTTTATGGGGCAATAGCGCCATCGCCTCAACGCAGCGGTGAATATCTTCATCGGTGTTACAGAAGCCCGCGCTTATTCTGAGGGTCCCGCCACGGTCAAAGGTTCCCAGCGTCCGGCGCGGTCGGCGGCGGCGTAGACCCGTTCCGGTTCGCCGGAAGCGCCGGCCGTTTCGAGCCGCATCTCGTCCCCGGCCCTGATAACGCCGCCGTGGAGTACCCGCGCGAACACCCCTTCCCTCGGCATGATACAGTCCCCCATACGCTTGAATATGGCGCAGTGATTGTGGCACTCCTTCCCGATTTGGCTGATTTCCAGTCTCACATCGCCGCAGCGGAGAACGCTCCCCACCGGCAGGCTTGCGAAATCAATCCCCTCCACCACGAGGTTTTCCCCAAAGCCGCCGTTAATTACCTCCGCGCCCTTTGAGCGGAACTCGTCGATTTTCCCCAGAGAAAGAAGGCTCACCTGCCGGCTCCAGTCCCCGGCGTGCGCGTCCCCCCTGATCCCGTGCCCCGCCACAAACTCCGCCTGCCCCACGTCGCGCTTTGCCGTTCCCTTTTCGGCGCTCTTGCAGACCGCCCGCACTATCCCCATGCCAAGCTCCTCAGCGGACCTGCCGCATAATTATGCAATCCTTAGATCTCAATTGCAAGCCGGTCCCCGATCCGTACCATACCGCTTTTCGTTATTTTGTGTTACCCGTTGGCGCAGGGGTGACTTATACCTTGATGAAGTATATTGACCGGAACCCCGTCAAGGCCGGTTCAGTACAGGATGTGGGGGAATGGAAAGCCTCCGGCGCTAAAACGTGCCTGGTACCTCTGCGTTACCCGTAAACCTCGTACTACATATTATTATAATTGGCTCTTCCGGCTAAATGGTGGAAGGGTCCATGTTCAAATTCCCCAGGTGGAATAAGATGGCGGTCTTAAACCCCTCCTTGTTTCTAAAACCATACGCCATCCGCTTAATCCGTTGAATACAACCGTTTGTTGCGCTTCACCCCTTCCAAAGCGCGAAAACCGCCTAAAAAAATCGCCGTCCTGCCCCCCGCGCCATCATGAGCAATCCATGCCAGTTCTTCTAGGCGCGAGCAATGTAATACCTTTTAGGTTCTTATACGTCTGTTGAATTTCATCGCCTTCTTTTGGAAATGTACATGGGATTTTGGGGAAATAATAATCCATCCCCTTTTCTTTTCCAAAAATTTCATAAAGGTTTTTTTTGAGACTGCTTTTGATGGTAAACTTTGTATGCAGGCAGCTTGTTATTTCTTTTCGAAACTGGTCATAACATATTTCGTTATTCCCGTTTCTTTTGGGAGCCAGAAACGCGCCGCGCTGGTGTGTTATTCTGTCAAAAGACTGAAAATACAGTTTATCCCCCGGTTTTTCTTTGCAGAAATATGAATAACCTGGATAAGAGACCAGTGTAAGAAATTCCTTTTTTTCAATCTCTTCCAAATCAAAAACAAAAAGAAAACCGTCTTCTATTTCTTCCGGTTCAATGGATATTGGTTTTTCATCTTCTGATATAAAGCGATATTCGGAACAGGCAAAATGCAGGGCCACCATTATATCAGCCGTAATATCCAAATATCTTGACGAAAGGGAACGGCTGTTATATTCACCTCCCGGATTTTTTGTCGCTTTATCCACTGCTTTAAAATCAGGGCTATAATGCGCCATTAAAGCCTCCAGCTTATCCTTGCCCCATCCGGAAAAAGACCAGTAATAGCCACTTTTGAGAACGCTAATGATGATGCGTGTTGTGCTGTTATCAGCGGGAGGAGTGTATGGAAACCCGACGCCCAATTTTTCTAACTTTTGTTTAAGCACTTCGTTGTCAACGGCCATAATACTGGAATTTTTCCACTGACATCGCAGATAAGGCGGTAAACATGCGGTTTCAGCATAATCTTTGATTTCCCCCCTATAATACAATTTTTTGCCGCTATCGCTATATTCAGCAAAAACCGAATACAAGTCATTAAGAGTTGCAATAACTTTTTCTTCCATGATAGCCCCCTTCAGCGGTTTCGTACTTTACACTGCAACTTTGCAGTGTAAACAGCGATTTCCGCCGCTAAAAATCATTTTCCGCCCTCATACGAAGACATACTTTCCATGATCAGTTTTATTATTAACCAGTGAAAAGTGTATGATAAAGTATACAATTCAGTGGTTTTACCGGCTATTCAGTGGTTTTACCGTCTAGCCGGTAAACTAGTCGGGACAGTAGTTTTGACGGCTATTCGGGAAATTAAGTGAGTCTCATTTTGTGAGATAATCACTAAATAATATACCGGGAAACATTGTGTTATACCGGAAAAAATTGATTAAGGAGAATCAAATGATTA
>JAISYA010000223.1 GCA_031270205.1 Treponema sp. | reverse complement strand
AGAAATTTGCTCGGCCTGCCATCCTTTCTTTACCGGCAAACAGAAACTGGTTGATACCGCCGGACGCATTGAACGGTTCAGGAAGAAATACAACATCAAGGAATAGTCTCCCCGGCGGAGTGTTCCTTACAAAAGCAGTCCTTCAATTTTGGGTTCCCGCAGGCGCCGCACCAGCATGATAAGGCGGGGGTACCGCCGTCTTTGCCGGCAAGCCGCGCCTGCCTTGGGGTATTAAACTAGACAGTATAAAAAACTTCCTATCGATTCGACAGAGAGGGCAGCGGCCGGAACCGCGTTTCCCGCTAATTGAATGCCGCCAAAGAGAATCGAACTCTTGACACAAGGATTTTCAGTCCTTTGCTCTACCAACTGAGCTACAGCGGCGGGAAACTATGCTAATATACGGTATAACACCGTATATAACTGATATTACATAACGGAAAAAAAGTCAAGACATAATAAAAGCAAAATGTTAAAATTTTCAAAAAAGTATCACCAAAGCTGTCACCGGAAAGTAGCCTATGCCTGATTGAATCCCCGGCTGAATTCGGGTACACTGATGTATTGATGCAATTCGGCGGCTGCCGTAATTATAGGGGTTACTATGCGTGTATTGGCGCGGGATATCGCGGAAGCGGCCGGAGACGGGCCTGGCGGGGAAATTGAGATTGCGGGCTGGGTACACCGGATTCGGGATATGGGAGGGGTGAATTTTGTGATCCTCCGGGACCGTTCCGGTTTAGCGCAGCTGGTGCTGGACGAAAAGCCGGATCTGGCGCTGGAATCCGTGGTGCGGGTGCGGGGTATTCCGGCGCTCAATGAAAAAGCCCCCGGCGGCGCGGAGATCCGGGTCAACTCGCTGGAAGTACTCAGCCGGGCGGCGGCGGATATTCCCTTTCAGGTAAACGGCGATGTAAGCAAAACCGGCCTTGAGGCGATTCTGGACAACCGTACCCTCTCGCTACGAAACCCCAAAATCCGCTCGATTTTCAAAGTGCAGGCCACGATCATCGAGGCTTTTTCGGCGTATCTGCGCTCGGAGGACTTCACCGAAATAAAAACCAGTAAACTGGTGAACAGCGCCACCGAGGGCGGGGCCGGACTCTTTGAGGTCGAGTATTTTGACAAAAAACTCTGCCTGGCCCAGTCGCCCCAGGCGTACAAGCAGACCATGGTCGCCGCCGGCCTTGAGCGGGTTTTTGAAGTCGCGCCGGCCTACCGCGCCGAAAAACACGACACTCCCCGGCACCTTAATGAATATGTGTCACTTGATGTTGAAATGGGATTTATCGAATCCGAACTTGATTTAATTGAACTGGAGAAGGGGCTTTTGGCGTATATTTTTAAGCAGGTGAACGAAAAAAACGGCGAAGACCTTGCCGCCTGGAACGCGGCCGTTCCCGACGCCGGGGCGGTGGCGGCCTCTCCCGTTGTTCCCTACGAGGAAGCCCTGCAAATCGCCAACGGTGAGGTTTCGCATAACGCTGGCAAAAATAAAGCGGCGCGCCTGTTTGACATCAACCCTGAAGCGGAACGGCTCATCTGCGAATGGTCCGCCAGGGAAAAAGGCTCGGAGCTGGTTTTTATTAACGAGTTTCCCCGGCGCTACCGGCCCTTCTACACCTGCCCGAAAGGCGCGAGCAGCACCATGAGTTTTGACGCCCTGTTCAGGGGCCTGGAAATTACCACCGGCGGCAGGCGGCAGGAAAACTACGAGGCCCTGGCGGAAGCGTTACCCAAATTCGGCCTTAAAGTGGAAAACATGCGGAATTTCCTCGCGATTTTCAAATACGGCTGTCCGCCCCACGGCGGCTTTGCCATCGGCTGTGAGCGGCTCACCCAGAAAATACTGGGTCTTGCCAACGTTAAGGAGGCCAGTCTCTTTCCGAGAGATCGGAAACGTATTGAACCCTGAATCAATGTCGGAGCGGTGGAACAACCGCGCCCTTTTCAGCCTGCTGTGGCCGCTTATGATCGAACAGGTACTCGCCGTTACCATGGGCGCGGCGGATACCATGATGGTAAGTTCCGTCGGGGAATTCGCCGTCTCGGCGGTTAATATCATTGATAATATCAACAATTTACTGATCATCGCCTTTACCGCCCTGTCTACCGGCGGCGCGGTAGTGGTAAGCCAGTATATTGGCCGCCGCGATCACAAAAACTCCACCGCCGCCTCACGGCAGCTTGTATACACGGTTACGCTCGTTTCGCTTGTTATTACGGCGCTGAGTTTGGCGCTGCGCCGCCCGATAATCAGGCTCTTCTACGGCAAAATCGAAAATGACGTGATGAACGCGGCGGCCCTGTACTTTTTCATCACCGCCCTTTCCTATCCCTTTCTGGCCCTCTTCAACGCCAACGCGGCGCTTTTCCGCGCGGTGGGGAACAGCAAAGTTACCATGCGGATCGCCCTGCTCGTGAACGTTATCAACATCGGCGGCAATGTCTACTTTATCTTTGTGCTCAAAATCGGCGTCGCCGGCGCGGCTGTCTCCACGCTTACCAGCAGAATCATCGCGGCAACGATTACCTCGGTCATGCTGGTCCGTGGCCGCTCAAGTCCTATATCGCTTGCGGAGTTCCGCGAGTTTCGCCTGATACGGCCGATGATTCGCAATATTCTCAACGTGGGAATCCCCAGCGGGCTTGAAAGTTCCATGTTTCAAATCGGCAGGCTTTTAACCCAGCGGATATTTACCTCTTTCGGCACCACCGCAATTGCGGCTAACGCAATCGCCAGCGTGATTAATTCTTTTTCATTTATGCCCGGAATGGCCTACGGCATGACGCTGCTTACCGTTGTGGGGCAGTGCGTGGGCGCAAACGACTACACCGCGGCGGAAAAAGAAACCCGCAAGATCATGAAGCTGGCCTACATCACGCTTTTTATCATCAGCGCTGTTATTTTTATCTTTATGGAACCGCTGATAAACCTCTTCAATCTGAGTCCCGATGCCCATGTTCTGGCGAAATCCTTCCTGCGGGTCCACTGTATCTCCATGGCAATCGGCTGGCCCATGAGTTTCGCCCTGCCCAGCGCCCTCCGCGCCGCCGGCGACGCCCGCTATGTGATGATTGCCGCAACGATTTCCATGTGGACGGTCAGGGTAAGCGCCGCGTACCTGCTTACCTTCGTTTTCGGCGTGGGGCCTCTTGGCGTCTGGCTTGCCATGGGCGCGGATTTTATCAGCAGGGGCAGCGCCTATTATCTGCGCTGGGTCCGCGGCAAGTGGCGTAAAAAGCGGGTTATTACGAATTGAGCGCCGCGGTAGAGCCGGGGGGCGAGCAAAAAGGCGTGGACCGGCGGTTCATCACGGCAGATGCGCGGCTCAAACTCAAACGGCTTTACCCCCGGATTTAGGATATAATAACACTTTCACCATTGAGGCTGTTCCAAAACTTCAGTTTTGGAACAGAAACCTTTAAAAAACGCAGTTTTGCAAGGCTTTAGCCTGAAAAACTGCAAGAGCCTGGTCCAAAACCGTGCCCCCGGCTATGCCG
>JAISYA010000210.1 GCA_031270205.1 Treponema sp. | reverse complement strand
GGGGGTAATGGCATGAATATCAGTTTCCATACCGACGCATTTAATTCTGCCGCGTTCAGTTTCAAAAAGGCGGTGGATTGGGCCCAGGCGAACGATGTCCACCGTATTGAGTGCGGCGTCATCGAGGGCGTTTCCTGGATTGAGGGTCTCGGTTACTTTCCGCATATTTCTTTGAACAACGATCCGGTCAGGCTGAAAGAAACGATGGCCGAAAAGGGGGTCAGTTTTTCGCAGATCGATGCGGCCTATCCTCTGTCGGGGCTGGACGGCATTACCCTTGGGGTACAGTATATCCTCAAGTCCCTCCAATGGGCAAAACTTGCCGGCTGTCCCAATATCGCCACTACCGACGGTCTCGCGGCGCCGGAGGGTCTTTCGAATGCCGAATCGCTTGAACTTATGAAGCGTTCCTATGGCATCGTGGTTGAAGCTGCGGAAAAATACGGGATCAACATCAACATCGAGATCCACGGTTATTTTACCACCAAACCGGACTACATTGAAAAGATGCTCGGATTCTGCGATTCCAAACACTTCGGGCTCAACTTCGATACGGGCAATTCGTTTATTGCCGGGAATGACCCCGTTGCATTTTGCAAATGTTTCTTGAACCGCATTTATCATGTCCACATCAAGGATGTTTCCGCTTCCCTGGCGGCTCAGTCCCGGGGGGAAGAAACCGGCATTGCCGTCAGCCACTGTTCGATCGGCGACGGGGTCAACGCGGATAACATCGTTAAATGCATGGCGATGCTTCGGGACAACGGGTATAAAGGAACTCTGAGCATGGAAACCGAAGGCGGCGGCGGACCGCTCATCGAAAAATCCCTCGGATGGCTTCGCGGTACCATGCAAAGGCTTGGCATAAGCGAAGAAAAATAATGTATTCATCAGCAAAATGCTGCTGAAGATAATTCTTACTTGTGGAGGAAGGATGATGAAAAAAATTATCGTTTGGATTCTTGTTCTCTCGTTGGTAGCGGCCGGTTCCGTCTTTGCGGGCGGAGGAAAAGACAGGGGAAGCGCACAGAAAACCGGCATCAAAATTGGCTACATCTCCCCCGGATCCGATACCTGGTATCTGCGGGCGGAAGAGGGCGCCAGGTGGGCGTGTAATAAGGCGGGC
This sequence comes from Treponema sp., assembly GCA_031270205.1. Lineage (GTDB taxonomy): Bacteria > Spirochaetota > Spirochaetia > Treponematales > Breznakiellaceae > WQXQ01. Next base: position 8,130 of record JAISYA010000210.1, on the reverse strand, counting down.
GCCGAATTTATCGCGGTAAATTCCAACCGCGACTACGAGCGGGAGCAGGCCAACATCGATTACCTTATCAATGAGGGCGTTGACGCTATCGTTACCCTTTCGTGGAACGAGGCCGGAAGCGTTTCCACCGCCGAAAAAGCGGCAAAGGCGGGGATAGGCAGCGTTGTTTTTGACGCCTGCGGCGTTATGTTCAACCATAATGTGGACTTCACCGCTTCAGTTGACTTTGACTGGAACAGCATGGGCATGATTTACGCGAAGTGGATGAAGGATAACTATCCGGGGCAGAACTATGTGTACATCGACGGCCTCCTGGACAGCGTTGTCTGCCAAACCGTTACCGCCGCGCTCAAAAAGGCCACCGACGAGCTGGGTTCCAACAAGCTGGTTGACAAGCGTATCGGCGAATATAACCCCGAAGTGGCCGCCAGGCAGGCCGAAGACCTTGTCAATTCCGGGCTTGATTTTTCGATTATCGGCGTGATTAACGAGGACTGCGCCGCCGCGATTATCACCCGCCTCGAAGATATGGGGGTCGCGGACAAATACCACGTGTTCGCCGAAAACGGTTCGGATACCGGCATCGCTCTTCTCAAGGCCGGCAAGCTCGAATTTACCATTTCTTCCTCGCCGGGACTCGAAGCCGCCATTGCCGCCCTCGCCGCCATTGACTACGCAAAAAACGGCGGGCAGACCAAGCGCAAGATCGACTGCCCGATAGCTTCCGCCAACACCGGAAACGTGGATGATCCCTACGCGGTAATCCCCTGGTCGGTCAACGAGACAGTTTGGTCTAACATTATCAGGCAGAGCTTCCCGCAATATGCCGGTTATCTACAGTGAAGCGAGACTGTTCCAAAACCAACGGGGTTTTGGAACAGTCTCTTGATTTTCCCGCCGCAGGATCCGCGGGGCGCGGGAAGGGGCTGTCCGGAAACTGGACAGCCCCTTTACTGTACAGTAGACTTATTCGAGAACCCGGTTGGTTCTCGACAAATCTTGCAATTTCTCGCCAGCGAACCTTTGGTTCGACGGCTGTGAAATTGCGGTTTTTTAGCGGAACTTGTTCAGAAACTGAAGTATCCGAACAAGTTTAGTTAATTGCCGGGAAAGCAGGTATGGAAACAATACTGGAACTTAAGAATATCTCGAAATCCTATTCCGGCATAACGGTCTTGGACAATGTCAGCGTCGGGCTGGAAAAAGGCGAGGTTCTCTGCCTGGTCGGGGAGAACGGTGCCGGGAAATCAACGATGATAAAGATCATGGCCGGGGTAATAGCCCCGGACAAGGCCGGCGCTATTACGGCCTTCGGCAACAGCTATGACCGGTTGTACCCCCGCCAGGCCAAAGACTTGGGCATCGCCGCCATCTACCAGGACATCGACCTGGTTGATAATTTAACGGTTGCCGACAATATCTTTCTTGGCGGTGAATTGAAAAAAAAGAACGGCTTAATTGACACGAAAACCCAGGAAAAAATCTCCGACGAGCTGCTCCATAGGCTGAAAATAAGCAAAATAAAAGGGGAAATGATCCTTTCCGATCTGTCCACCGCGCAAAAACAGTGCGTGCAGATTGTCAAGGCCCTGAAAGACGAAGCAAAGGTACTTATACTCGACGAACCTACTGCGTCCCTCGGCGATGAGGAAACCAGGATACTTCTTGACATGGTTACCACCCTGGCAAAAAGCGGGATGGGCATTATTTATATATCTCACTATATTGATGAGTTATTCAAGGTCGGCAGCAGGCTGATGATCCTCAAAGACGGCCGCATGGTAGACATTAAGAAAGTGTCCGAAACCAATGCCGAAGAAGTAATACACGCGATGATAGGCCGCGATACGGGCAGTTTTTATTTCCGCGAATATTTTCCCCTGGGTGAAGGCGCCCTCGAAATCAGGAATTTCTCGCAAAAGAAGACGGTCCACGATGTCAGCCTTACAATCCGCCAGGGTGAGGTCTTCGGCCTCGGCGGGCTTGTAGGGGCGGGGCGGACGGAGCTTATACGCATGATCTACGGCTGCGACAAGAACAGGTACGGCATGGTAATCCTCAACGGCAGGGATATTACGCCGAAAAACCCCAGGGACGCGATCAAAAAGGGTATATTCATGATTTTCGAGGACAGAAAGCGGGACGGCCTTTTCACGTTGCGTTCGGTAAAAGAAAATATCACCGTATCGGCCAACGAAAAGAAGGAATTTATCGACCTTAAAAAAGAAACCAAAACAGTTGAAAACAGCATAAAAAAGTTTGGCATCAAAATGTCCGGCCAGGAAACGGAAGTGGTCAATCTGTCCGGGGGTAACCAGCAGAAAACCCTTATTGCCCGGTGCGTCCTGGATCCAGGGACCCTTTATATCTTCGACGAACCAACCAAGGGCGTGGATATAGGCGCGAAAGAGGAGATATACAAACACATCCTCGATCTGGCGAAAGCGGGGAAATACATTATTCTGGTTTCGTCCGATATGCCCGAACTCATCTCCATGAGCGACCATATCGGAATTATGCGCGAAGGCAGGCTTGTCGGTATTGTACCGGCCAAAGACGCGACTGAAAGCGAACTTATGCGTAAGTATCTTGGATTTTGAAAACAAGGCGGGTATAGGCGCCGCGGAGGTCATTCGGTATGGATAAAATCGGTTCAAATAAGCGGCTTGGAAGGTTTTTGTTTTCGCAGCCAGTCATACTGCTTGCATTTGTCATTATCATCGGCGCGGTGACGACGACTATCAATCCTAAATTCATCACCTGGACCAACATCAGCAGCATCATATCGCAGTCTACCAGCCTCGGGCTTGTCGCCGCAGGCATGACAATCCTGATCATATCCGGGCACTTTGATATTTCCGTAGGCAATATGATAGGGTTTACAACCTGTGTTATGGCCATCCTTATCAACAAGGAAGTAAACTCCTTTGCCGTCTCGGTGCTCGCGATAGCGCTCTGTGTAGCCTGCTCGCTGCTTAACGGCGGTATGTCGATCCTGTTCAGGGCGCCGTCGTTCATTGTAACCCTGGCGACATCGAGCCTGTTTTACGGCGCGGCGCTTATTTTGACAAAAGGCTATATGCAGACCCTTTACGGAAAGTACCGTTTTCTCGCGTCTTACAGGCTGTTCGGCTTAATTCCGTTTCTGTTTCTCATCCTGTTCGCCGGATTCCTGTTAGTGTATTTAATGATTAAGCATACGCGCACCGGGCGGGAGATATTCGCAATCGGCACTAACGAGAACGCGGCGTATTTATCCGGCATCAATGTCAACCGCAGCAAATTGAAATTTTTCGCGATTAGTGGAGTGCTTGTCGGCTTTGCCTGCATGGTGCTGTTGTCCAGAATAAGCGGCGCCCAGGCGACTACGGGCAAAGGCATGGAGCTTCAGGCGATAGGCGCGGTAGTCATCGGCGGCTCGTCAATCAACGGCGGCAAAGGCGGCGTTATCGGCACCTTGTTCGGCGTGATTCTTCTGAGCATGATCTCCAACGCGATCAACATGCTGCATATCAGCGCTTATTACCAGGATATTGTGTACGCGCTCGTTATTCTTATCGCGCTTGCGATAACAGCCCTGCGCAATGTGCTTATCGAGCGTCAGGAAGGTTGAACACCCCAAGGCTTGTAACAAGCGGCCGGGTTATCGAAAAAGCCCGACAAAGCGGGATGGAGGAGATTTTATGTATCATATTGCGATGACCCAGTGGATTACCGGTGACGAAGATATCGAGACAAGCTGCCTACGGCTCAAAAAATACGGCTACGATGGTATTGAATTTGCCGCCGAACCGCATAAGCTTGATGCGGAAGAGTGCAGGACGCTCATGCGCAAGTACGGACTGGACTGCCGTTCCCTCTGCGGCATATTCGATGAAAACCGTGACTTGACGGACCCCGGCGATGCGGGTAAAAATGCCGTGAACTATCTTAGAGACAGTGTCGATTTTGCAGTCAAGGTTGGAGCGAAGATCATTATTGTCGTTCCCTCTCCGGTCGGAAGAACGGTGCAGCCTGCGGGGAAGACCCTTGACGAACTACGAAACAATGCGGTGAAGAATATCCGGGAAGCCGCCGGCTACGCGCAGAAACACGGCGTCAGGTTTGCGATCGAGGCAATCAACCGCTATGAAACCTATTTTGCCAACACCCTTGAGAAAGCCTGGTCCCTTGTTGTGGATATTGGACACCCAGCGGTCGGCATCATGGCCGATCTGTTCCACATGAGCATAGAAGAAAGCAGTTTTACCAAAAGCCTTCTCCTGATACAGGACAAGCTGCTCCATGTACATATAGCGGACAACACCCGCGAACCCGCAGGGTTTGGTCATATCGATTTCAAGGAAATTCTCCGGATACTGAAAAAAATCGGATACGAGGGATCCCTTACCATGGAATTTATGTACCGTCTCGCCGATCCTTACAGTTCAAAGGAAATAAAGACCGAAACCGGTTTGATGGACAGGTATGCAGGCCAGGCAATCGACTATATAAAAACGATGGAACGAAGCATAGACAATTCCTGATTATAGTGCTTCTACTTTACAAAATATTGGGTACCGAAGGTTGTAGAGTATAATTCCAATCCTTGTGGAATTTGTACCCCCGTAGTTTTATCTCTGACATCTGAGGCTGTTCCAAAACTTCAGTTTTGGAACAGTAACCTTTAAAAAACGCGGTTTTGCAAGGCTTTAGCCTGAAAAACCGCAAGAGCCTGGTCCAAAACCGTGCGCGTGAGCGCACAGTCAATTAGTTTTGGAACAGACTCATCTGTTCGTCAGTTATATGAACACCCCGCTCGTACCTGTTAGTGTCTAATTATTTTACGTAAACCCCCGGCTATGCCGGGGAGACTTGAAAAGGCTATGCCGTGCCGTGCGTGATCTGAACAGCGCAAAGCAATGTGTCTATAAGGAAATTCAAGGAATTGGCGCTGGAGGCGTGTGGAAAAACTGGAAAATAAATCGGATAATAATATAGGGAAATGTATACCGCGATGAGCTGGAAACGGCGATGGAACGGTTCTGGAGCATAGTGACAACCTGTAACCAACAGGGGAAACCGGTAATTTTCTGTACGATTGTGTCTATTCCAACTTGAATAAACTTCCTTCACCGCCTTGTTGCAAGGCTAAATTATACTCCTTCTCATAATTACACTGGTGAACGGTTACGAATTATCTTTGAGAGACGCGGGACTCGAACCCACCACCTTCAGCTCCGGAGGCTGACGCTCTATCCAGATGAGCTAGTCTCTCTGTCACATAATACTAGCACGATAACAGCGCGAAGGCAAGCCCCAGGTTCATCTTTTTCCCCTTTCCGTGTCGTGGTTGCATTCTTTCCCTTTCACCGGAGCCTGAACGTAACCGGATAGCGGTAACGGGTGGAGACCGGCTCGCCGTTGGCTTCGGCGGGAGCGCCGCGGCGTCCGGTGAAGGCCCTGACCGCCGCATCGCCGAAGCCGCGGTTCGGCGGGACTTCCTGTAGGATACGGATCTGCCGCACCAGCCCGCTGCGGTCCACAAAGAGTTCCAGGATTACCCGCCCCTCGATTCCTGAGCGTTTGGCTATTTCAGGGTACACGATGGCGGCGGCGATTTCCCTTTCGTCGAACTTCGGGGCCACGGAGACCTGGTGTATGGGAAGGTACTCTTCGCTTGGGGTAACGGGGACCGGCGTGATCACCCTTGCCGGAGCAACGGTCTCAGGCGGCGTTTCCGTGACGATCATGTTTTCCGCGATGGATTCGGCTTCCGGCAGATTCGCGCGCGGAGGCGGCGGGAGGGGCGGGGGAGGCTCGGGCGGCGGGGGAGGGGGGATTTCTTCGGCAAGATCGGTCACTTTCATAACGCGGGCGCTTTCAGGCGGCGTCTGGGCGGCGGCCCTGACGTTAAAGGCGAAAAAGAGAATGAGCAATACATGTATACCGGCGACGGCTATAAACAGAAGCAGCCGCAATTTTTTTTCAGAAAGCATCTTTCACCACAAAACTTACCACGCGGTATTGGAGTATCTGCAGGATTTCCAAAACGCCGTTTATTTTTTCGTAGGGGGTGTTCCGGTCGGCGATGATATGGACGCGGGTGTCCGGCGCGCCGCGGTAGATATCCACGATTGCAAGTTCCACTCCCGCCCGGTCCGAGCGTTCGCCGTCAAGGTACACGCCGCCTTCGCGGTCAATCCAAATCTCAAGATTTTTTTCGGCGCTGGTCCGCATTGCCGATTTTGCCTCGGGGTATTCAATCTTTACTTCCTTGCGGTAATTGATCAGCGCCACGAGCATAATAAAGATCAACAATAAAAACGCCACGTCCGACATGGAATTAAGGGGAATATAAAACCGGCTGCCTGTATTCCGGCGCACTTTCATGGCGTTTCCCTCCGCATGGAAAATGAAAAAGAATCTATTTGTAGATCCTGGGCCAGTTCCACAAAGGACACGACCCGCTGCCAGGAGGCCTGGGGGTTTATGTTGAGGATGACCGCGATATTCGGGTTGAGCCGCTGCGCGGAACGGATCAGGTTTTCCGCGGCGGGAATATCAATGGCCGCGCCTTCATGGATAATGGTTCCCGACTCGTCCATATAAAAACGGAGCAGGTCTTCCCGTAAAATAAACCGCGTGGAATCCCTGGCGGGAAGATTCATCAGAAAGCCCTTGTTGATGTTAAAACCGGCGATAACGATAAAATAAATTATCAACAGGAACGCGAGATCGCTTGCGGCGCTTGAATCGGCGAATCCCTGCCTGGTCCGGCGTTTCAGTCTCATGCTACTGCTTGTTCCGGTTTGTCTTGGCGGCCGCGAGCCTGCGGGCCGCCGCGAGATACTGATCGGCGATTTGGGCTATCAGGTTCGAGCAGGTCTTTTCAACCTCTGCGGCGAATTTGTCCACGAGATGGCTGAATATCGAATGGAAGATCATGGCGATCATGGCGATGATGAGGCCAAAGACGGTGGTGATTAGGGCCTCGTAAATACCGCTGGCCACGATCTGGGCGTTTACGTCCGTGGCCTCGGCAATGGACCTGAACGCCCCGATCATGCCCGAAACGGTACCGAGGAATCCCGTGAGGGGCGAAAGCGAACCCAGGGCGGTGAGGAAGTTAAAGCCGTTCTCCAGGGAGTTGACGCAGTTTACCGCCTCGGTTTCCGTCACCCGCTCAAGGCGGTGTTCCGAGAAGCCCTGCCCCGGTTTGGCGCGGCTCACCAGGGCGAGGAGGACCCGCGCCCCCATGCGCCGTTTGGTGAGGCCGGAAAGGTAGGTGATCGCCCCCGTGTAATCACGGCGGTTCACATATTCGGAAACCTTTTCGCCGAGATCATCCAGCCGCAGATTGTGGTATGTCAGATACACGGCCCGCTCCAGCGAAATGGCAATCACCGCGATTGAGAAGACCAACAGGGGCCACATGAAAATCCCCCCCATGTTAAAAAGTTCCAGCAGAGAAAAAGAAACAGTTCCGGCTTCCATTGTATTACCTCACTTAATCCGTTGCAGTGTATGTTCGCGGGAAAGCAGCGCGACGATCCTTTCCCATTCATATTCCAAGTATATCCATCCAAGGGCTTCTTCCCAGTCTCTGAGCAGGGTCCCCGAATTGCGGACCGCCCAAAGCGCTTCGGGAAAAACCCGTTTGGTATAGTCCGTGTTCCAGCGGATGTCTTCCGCCCAAACCCATTGGGCGCTTTCCCGCCGCCACTCGAGGGGCCGCTTTTTGGCGCCAACCATTTCAGGTAACAGAACGGGCTTCCAGTATTTTTCAAAGTCCTTCCGGCCCCTGCCCGCCGGAGCCTCCCGGGCGCGCATCCATTCGGCAAGGGCGCCGATCCGCTCACGGCGGTTTCCCAGGTTGACGAGGGCCTCCTCTCCGGTGAGCCGTGTGTCGTAACGCTGAATCCGCCCGCGGGAAATTTCCACCGTTTCGAGGTCCCGGGAAACGCTGAACACCGCTTCGGTTTCGCCCAGGGCAAGGCTGCCGCTTCCTGACAGGTCCAGGGTGTATTCGTTCCAGCCTGAGACGCTGCCCCCCAGGTACTCAAGGGATTCAAGGTAAAAGGCGCCCGCAGAATCGGGGACCGTTCCGCGCAGCTTCATTACGGGAAACTGATTCAGCGTAATGGCCAC
>JAISYA010000232.1 GCA_031270205.1 Treponema sp. | reverse complement strand
CCCGGCCCTTCCCACCGGGGCGTACTGTTCCAGGAGGAGGCTCCGGGCCTTGGCGGACCAGGGCATGAGTTCCGTGTCCAGGCATACCCAAGCGGTGGCGAATTCTTCCCAAAACCCCGAGCGGTCGAGGACTTTCCCCAGCCGTTCAAGGATGACGGTCTCCGTCCCGGCTTCGGAGGAGTCAAAAAAATGCCAGCCTGTCCGGGTGTAGATAATACCCCGGGAGCCGTCCTCTACGCCGAAACGCCCCTGCGCGGTTTTTTGGTCACGGCAGAGGACGATCACCGCCCGGGAACCCATGTGTTTTTCCTCGCAGACAAGCCGATCAAGGCCGGCCTTCCGGTAGTATTCAAAGGCTTCCGCGGGGTGTTCCAGAAATTCCGGGAGAGAACTGGTTTTACAGGGCGACATAGTCGGGGGAAGGTAGATGAGCCACCGGGGATCGGCGGAAAAGCGGCTCATGATTTCAAGGGCCGCAGCGTTGCTTTCTTCGCTGATAACAATAGTATGATGAAGCCGGGTCTGGATGGTAAGCCGCCCCAGTACGTCTTCAATGACCGGGAGATTCTCCGGGCCGGGAAGGGGCGCGTGATTTGTCCGATTTTTTTCTAATGGGAAACTTTCAGCGGAATCCGCGTCACCGGAACTGCCGTTGCCGGAAGAAACCGTATTGCTGCCGTAGCTGTCGCAATCGAGGGGTTTTACCGATACGTAATATTCCCGCTCCGCCTCCACCGAAAGTACTTCGCCCTCGGGGTAGCGGTAGGCGCTGAGGCTGCCGCCGAATACGCAGCCCGTGTCAATACAAACGGTGTTGTTCAAAAAACGTGGCTCCCGGGACGGAACGTGACCGTAGACTACCAGCGCCTTGCCCCGGTAGTCCCCGGCCCAGTCGAGCCGCACCGGAAGGCCGAACTCGTCGGTTTCGCCTGAGGTTTCGCCGTAGAGACAAAACTCCCGCACCCGGCCTGAGCTTCTGCCTTGCCAGGCTTCTTTGAGGCCCGCGTGACTTACCACGAGACGGCCCCGGTCAAGCACGTAGTGGCTCACCAGGCCGTCCAGGAAAGCGATTGTCTTTTCGATAAATTCGGGACATTCCCGTTCCAACTGGGAAACGGTAATGTCAAGGCCGTAGGTTAATTTTACCTCAGCGCCCCGGAGGCAGCGGAGGAGCTTTACATCGTGGTTGCCCGGTATGCAGAGGGCGCGGCCCGCTTCGGTCATGTTCATCACGAGGCGCAACACCTCCGGGTTTTTGGGTCCCCGGTCGCAGAGGTCGCCCAGAAATATTGCCCGCCGGGTTGCAGGAGGCAGCGCGGCGCAGGCGGCCCGGTCAACGGCGTAGCCCAGTTTTTCCAGCAGGGCGCAGAGTTCGTCGTAACAGCCGTGAACATCGCCGATGATATCAAAGGGTCCCCGCTCATCTCTTTTGTCATTCCACAGTTTCGTCCGCACTATTTCCGCCTCAGCCGCTTCACCGGGCGTGATAAAGGTGTAGACAAAGCGGAAGCCCTCTTTCCGCAGATGTTTGATACTCCGCTTTAATTCCTGCGCGTGTCCCTGCACCACATGGGAGCCGAAGTTCCGGTCGGGCCTCGCCTTGTTCCGTTCGATGCAAAGTGATTGGGGCATATCGAACACGATGGCCACCGCCAGCACGTTCTGTTCTCGGGCAAGACGGAGAACCTCGCCGCGGGCTTTTTTCTGCACGTTGGTCGCGTCGATGACCGTCAGCCTGCCCGCCTCAAGGCGCTTTTGGGCGATATAGTATAAACTGTCGAAGGCGGCACTTGTGGCGCTTTGATCCATTTCGTTATCGGACACGAGCCCCCGGAAAAAATCGGAGCTGAGGATCTCCGTGGGCTTAAAGTGAGTCTTTGCGAAAGTTGACTTGCCGCTTCCGGACACGCCGATTAAGGCCACCATGCACAGTTCAGGCAGTTCTATACGCATGGGGGCCTCCGGCTGATTTCCGGGGAAAGGTCTTCCCGGGCAAACACCCCCATCTGAGTCGGCGCTCCCAGTGTTTCATCGGCCTCGCCGATATCCTCAAAGGATACCTTGTAACCATAGCGCCCGGCAATTTTCCGTGCCCAGGTTTGGAATTGGACGCGGGTCCACTCAAAGCGGTGATCCCCGTGACGGAAACGGGATAGGCCGTACATTTCGTTGTATTCGGCATTAGGGGTGCTGATCACCACGGTCCCCGGACAGGCGTCGCCGAAGACAATCGCCGCCAATGCATCAAGCCGGTTTTCGTCCATGTGTTCTATCACTTCCACCAAAGCGGCGGCGTCATAGCCCCTGAACCGTTTGTCCCGGTAGGTGAGGGAACCTTGAAAAAGGAATATCCGTTTTTGCTGCGGCTCCGGCAGCCGGTCGATTTTCAATTTATCCCGGGCGTGTTCCAGGGCGGTCCGGGAAACATCAACCCCGGTAACGCGGGTAAAGGTTTTGTCTTTCATCAAAAGCCGCAGCAGATTTCCTTCCCCGCAGCCCAGGTCTATCACCGATAGGGCGCCGCTTGTTTTTATCACCCTGAGTACCGTTTCCAGCCTCCGGGTATTCAGCTTTGGCCGGGCACCTTCGTTTTTTTCCGTAGAAAAAAACGGGGATTCTTCGTTAACCGGTGTCCCGCCGCCCGGCAGATCTTCGGGAGAAAATACTTCCGCGGCCCCTTCGCCGTTATCCAGCCGGTCCAGAGCGGTTTTGGCCAGGCTCCGCAGGTTTTTGAAATACCGGCGGACGATCAGGGTTTTCGCGGGATGATCCTGAAGCCAGCCTCTGCCGTGATTGAGGAGTTTGTCAATTTCATCATCCCCTATCCAGTAGTGTTTCTGCCGGTCAAAAACCGGGACAAGCACATAAACATGGTTGAGCAGATCCCGGAGTCGCACCTTCCCCCGGATGCTGAGGTTGATATAAGGGCTGTCCCCCCATTCGGGGAATTGTTCGTCCAGCAAGGCCGTTTCCTCGGCATGTACCTCGTAACCCAGTGGTTCAAACAACAGTTCCGGCAATACGCCGCCGCCCCGGCAGGGCAGCGCAAAAAGACTTGCGCTTAGATCCAGCGGAATATCCGCCAATTCCTGTTTTTTCGCACAGTTCCCGGACATAGCCGTTCCGTAGACCCCGGATATGGCGGTACTCATAAAAGAGGAACACACATAGGGCCGGTCATTCACATAATCAAATATACCGCCCGGCTTCGTACCCTTCCTGCCCCGGACCAAGTCCAAAGAATCGATGTCGAGGAGCAGCGCGGCGGTACAGCGATCCGGCCCTGTTTCGGGATAAAACACATGAACCCGCCCAAAGCTCAATTCCGCCGTTTGCGGCCGGGCCGGATTCTTGTGGAGCAGGTATCCCA
>JAISYA010000132.1 GCA_031270205.1 Treponema sp. | reverse complement strand
AATTCCTCCCCGGAAAAGTCGGGAAGCATAAGGTCAAGGAGTATCAGGGAGACCGTATTCCGCTCAAAAAAGGCCATACCCTCGGCGCCGTTTTTCGCGCAGAGGGCCGTGTAGCCGTTCATTTCAAGGTAGGATTTTACCAGTTCGAGGATTTTAGTCTCGTCATCAACGACCAAAACGGCCTGTTTTTCTTTCATGGTCTTAGTTTACCACAAGATTGTGTCAAAAGTGTGGCAGGTCAGGCTTTTTCCGGGGTATTAAACCCGCAGATGGAATAAAAAAATCACAAATTTTTAAATCCGACATAATTCGGACACAATTTCAGGTTAAATTCAGGGTATCAAAAAGAGCGCGAAAGGGCTAACCTTACAAGGCGAACATAAACCGGAGGTTTATGACATGACGACAAAGACAATTCGTATCGGCGGCATGACCTGTGTAAGCTGTCAAAACCGGATTCAAAAGAAGCTCCTAAGTACCGTAGGGGTGGAAGAAGCCGCGGTAAATTACAATACCGGTACGGCCACCGTTACCTGGAACGCCTCGGTGCTTACGTTTTCCGAAATCAAATCGGCGATTGAAAGCCTGGACTACAAGGTACTGGGCGGCGCGGGCAAAACCCCGGTTACGGAAATCATCGGGACGCTGGTGATCATCCTCGCCCTCTACGTGTTGCTGCGGGGCCTGGGGGTAAGCGCCGTCACCTCGGCCTTCCCGCTGGCGGAGGCGGGCATGGGTTACGGTATGCTCTTTGTTATCGGCCTTATCACCTCGGTTCACTGTATCGCCATGTGCGGCGGCATTAACCTTTCCCAATGTATACCGGCCGCGCCGCGGGAAGGACAAGGCCGGAACGCGCTGTTTCCCGCTGTCCTGTACAACGCCGGGCGGGTCATTTCCTATACTGCCGTGGGCGTAATCGTCGGGGCTTTGGGCTCGGTTGTCTCGGTATCGGGACGGTTTCAGGGCATCGTGCAGCTGGCCGCCGGGGTGTTCATGGTGATCATGGGGATCAATATGCTCGGCATTTTCCAGGGTTCCGCAGGGACCATCCTGCGCCGCTTCAATCTGCGTATGCCGAAAATCTTTGCCCGGAAGATAGATGAGCAAAAAGCGGGGAATAAAAACCCGCTCATTATCGGCCTCTTAAACGGCCTTATGCCCTGCGGCCCCTTACAGGCCATGCAGTTATACGCCCTCTCCACCGGAAGCCCCGTTGCCGGGGGCCTCTCCATGTTCCTCTTCAGCATGGGTACGGTTCCCCTGATGTTCGGCGTTGGGGCCCTGAGTTCGATGTTAAGCAGGAAGTTTACCCGCCAGGTGATGAAGGCAGGCGCGATACTGGTAACGGTAATGGGCATGACCATGTTCACCTACGGCTGGGGGCTTTCCGGTCTCAATTTTAATGCTGCCGACAGGATTATCGCCGATGTCAATCCTTCCCTGCGCTTTGGTTCAACACCGGGCGAAAGCGGGGACGGGGCTTTTACTCCCATAATCGAAAACGGCGTACAGATAATCAATTCTACACTGCTCCCCGGACGTTACCCGGCGATCACTGTGCAGCAGGGCGTTCCGGTCAAATGGACTATCACCGCCCCCCAGGGCAGCATTAACGGCTGTAACAACCGCATGATCATCCGCGAATACAAAATCGCACCCCGTTTTACCCCCGGTGAAAACATCATTGAGTTTACGCCGGAAAAAACAGGCAAATTTTCATACTCCTGCTGGATGGGCATGATCCGCAGTTCAATTACCGTTGTCGAAGAAGGGCAAAGCATAGCCGACATTGGCGAGCCGAACCTTAACCCCACTCCGGCCGGCGTGGTCATTCCCGCAGACAACATCACGTTAGCTGAAGTGCAAGACGCCGAAGCCTACGGCTTTCCCTATCAGATCATAACAATCAACCTGCGTGATGAGGGCATAGACCCCTCGGTTGTTGTATTACAGCGGAATATGCCGGCTTTGTTGAACATCAACAACGACTCGCTTGACCCCGGAAACAGCCGCCTCATCTTCCCCGCCTACTACACACAGCTTGATATGGAACAGGGCGATAACGTTATTCAGTTAATGCCTGCCGAGACATTCGATTTTTCAACCGGTGACAATGTGTTTTACGGTTATGTGAAAGTGGTGGACGACTTAAACAGCGTAGACGCCGGTGTGATCGAGGCGATAAAGACGGAAGTTTCCAATTTTGAAACTCAAATTTATCCCGACGCCTATTTTGAAGCGGCGGCCGCCGGGCAGGGCGGCTGCTGCGGCGCCGGCGCGGGAGCGTAAAGGAGGCGGAAGAAATGGATTTTTTGTTAAGTCATTGGCACTGTATCATTCCGGCTGCTGCGATTGTAATTGTCATGCTCTTGCAGGGCCGGGGAAATAAAAAACAGAAGGATGAGTGATGTTGTTTCAAAACTGAAGTTTTGGAATAACCCCGATTAAAACATAATTTTGACACAATCCTGTGTTAGAAAATTTTACATGCGGGAGGAAAAATGGAAAACCTGATCGCCGTTGTTTTGGCGGTCCTGCTGCTGGCGGGAATTTTGCTGTTCGCAAAGAAGTTTCTTAAGGCCCCCAGGGGAAAACTTCCCGATTGCTGCGGCCCCAGGGGAAACCGCGATATTGAAGTTTAACACGTCGTTGACGTTTATCAGTTTTATCTGAATGGAGTGTAGCGTTATGTGTTTATGTTGCAAGGTTCGATTTGTTACCTTTACCCGTAAATCCCGTGTACGGACGGAACATTCCGTGCGGAAAACCAACGGCGGCGAAACAAATGCCGGGAATGGATACGCATGGAAACAAGTAAGCGCCGGAGGGAGAAAATGAAAAACTATGTTCACAATGCCAGGGCATTGATCTTTGCGGCGCTTATCGCTGCCGTGGGGTATTCCGCGTCCGCCCAGAGCGGACAGCTTAACGTGGTAAAACCCGCGATTGCCGACCGCGATTTGGTTATCCAGATTGCGGAAGTTACGGAAAACGCCGTTTTCTATCCGGTGGACATCGAGGGAACCCGGCTTGAAGTGCTGGTCGTAAAGGCCCCGGACGGCAGGATCCGCACGGCCTTCAACACCTGCCAGGTCTGCTACGCTTCAGGCCGGGGCTTTTACAAGCAGCAGGGTACGGTGCTGGTGTGCCAGAACTGCGGCAACCGGTTTCGCATGAGCCAGGTTGAAGTGCGAAGCGGCGGCTGTAACCCCGTGCCTATTTTCCCGCAAAACAAAACGGTAACGGATACCACCATCACCATATCAAAAGATTTCCTGAAAGAAGCAAAGGTGATTTTCGCCCGCTGGAAGCGCGGGTAGGGACAGATAAGGGGTAAGAGGGAGATGCGTAAATTTTTGATTGGCTTGATTGGCCTGCTCGCTTTGGCCGGCTGCGTTTCAAGCGGGAAGCCGGCGGAAGATATTCGGTATACGCTGACGAAGGACCTGAGCTATGGTTCACATGAGCGAAACGTGCTTGACATCTCAATTCCCAACGCGGCGTCCGAAGGCGTCATCCTTTTTATCCACGGCGGGATATGGATGTACGGGAGCAAGGACAACTGTCCGGTTTTTCTGGACGACTTCAGGAACAGACTCGTTGTCGCGTCCATGAGCCACCGCTACATTGACGAAACCGTCCACATAAATGATCTGGAGGACGACGTGGCCGCCGCTGTTGCCTTTATACGGGAATTCTGTCTGCGGAACAACGTCGAACCCGGAAAACTGATCGTTATGGGACATTCTTCCGGCGCGCACCTTGCGATGCTCTACGCCTATAAACAGCACGGGAATAGCCCGATACCGGTGGCGTTCTGCGTGGATATGGCGGGACCGGCGGATATGGGCGACATCGCCTTTCTCTACAACTTCAGGAAATTGAGGTGGGAAAAATTCTTTTATCAATTGGCCGAAAAAACAAGCGGCTATCAAATTGCGGACGGCGACATTACCGCCGAAGGGTACAGTGAATCCGGCCGGAAAATGCTGGCGGCAATTTCCCCAATTCACTTTGCTACCCCAGCCAGCCCGCCAACCATTATCGTCCATGATGCCGCGGACGCGGTGGTACCCTACGCGAATTCCGCGGCCCTGAACAGCGTGTTCAACGTCTACGGGAACGACCATTATTTTATGTCCCTGTACTCCGGCATCGGTCATTTCCTCGGCGCCAAAGAAATCAAGAGCGGGGCGCTGAATTACGACAAAGCCCTGGAAGTGTGGCTTGTTAGAGTGATGAACGAGTACATCGAAAAGTATTGCAAACCATAAGGAGCATAGAAAGAAATGCAGAACCAGACATTAAGCATCGGCGGCATGACCTGCGCGGCCTGCGCCGGGCGGATCGAAAAGACCGTGCGGAAAATCGAAGGCGTTACTACCGCCACGGTAAACCTTGCCAGCGAAAAACTGTTCGTTGAGTTTACCAACGACCAAACCTTGACCAGCGTCAAGGAGGCGGTTGTCAGAATCGGCTATGAAGTCCTGGACAAGCCAAAAGGCGCAGGCGTAAGCATTCCCATCGGCGGCATGACCTGCGCCGCGTGCGCCCAGCGCGTCGAAAAGGCAATCAAAAAACTGGAAGGCGTAGAAACCGCCACCGTGAACCTCGCCACAGAAAAAGCCACGGTGGTTTACAACCCCCTCAAGGTGCGGGTGTCCGCCATCAAGGAAGCCATTGAAAAGGCGGGCTACACCGCGCTTGATTTCTCCAAAGAAGGCGCGGTCGACCAGGACAAACTCCGCAA
>JAISYA010000028.1 GCA_031270205.1 Treponema sp. | reverse complement strand
ATGTATGGTCACATGACTAACCGTTCTTTTCCCTCACGGGCGTTTGTCCTATGCTTGCCCCTGCGTGGTCCGCAACATAACATCCCGAAGTACCGCGTTTATCCGGCTCTGATACCCTTTGCCGTAGCCCTTGAACCAGGCCAATACATCAGCATCCAGGCGTATTTGAACTGCTTTTTTTAGCGGCCTAAAATACTCCGGATGTTTAGGTCGCATCTTTTTAAGCTCTTCCTCGGTTAATATCGGGCAATCCGAAAAATCAGTGTTTTTAAAAACCTTTATCCCGGCTGTCCGTTCAGGGGATAAAGTTTTTGCGCCATTCATAGTACATCCTCACCTCTACAGGCAAGTGGTCAGACAAGAATTATCTCGGTCCGGCTTGCCGAACTAGTTTCGTATATGATAAATACGGGATGATAAAATCCTGTAACTCCGCCAGACCTTTAAACCGGGTTTCCGCAAAGTCTGAATGGGCTTCATCATATAATTCAAGAATATAGGGATCATCAAAAGCGGACAGTATTTCATTGAAATATAAGCCGTGTAATTTCTTGTTGATCTTGCCTTTGTCCTCGTCCCACTCAAAACACCCATCTGCGCTGATTGCCGTTTTCCTCATTCAATACCCTACAATAATGTATACACAAATTTACAGGGAAGTCAAGCCCTCATCTACTCTTTTTCCTCCCGGCAAACCCATTTTATTCGCAAGTCTGGTTTAATACCCCAAGGTAAGTTACGCTTGCCATGCTTGCCGCGGCTTAAATGCCGCAACGCTTACAATGATTTGGTATTAAACCAAAGAACCCGCTTGCGCGGGGGAAGGTATAAAAACTTCCTATCGAACGAGCCTCCGATCAAACTAAAGCTACGTTTATACCGCACGGCTTGCCCCGCGGAGGCTCATTAGCTTTTTCAAATAAATTGAAAGCAAACACCGGCGCCCTGCCGGTCCCGCGGTCTTGACAGAGCGCCCGCTTTTTGGCAGGGTAAACAGACGGGCGCATAACTCAGCTGGTTAGAGTGCTTGCTTTACACGCAAGATGTCCCTGGTTCGAATCCGGGTGCGCCCATTGTTGAATCGGTTCCCGAAGCGTTCATTTTCCTACAGTCCAATCGCTTCCAGAATAGTCCGTTTCTGTTCGGCGAATTCCGCGGACACCGGAAAATCGCGGCTCCGGGGGCGGGGGGGCACAACTGCAATCCGGTGGGTGATAGTGCCCGGCCTGCCGTTGAGCACGAATACCGTATCCGAAAGGAGCAGCGCCTCTTCCACGTCGTGGGTGATAAAAATCGTGGAGAGTTGCATGGTTCCGGCGATTTCGCGGTACCAGTCCTGCATGCGGCGGCGGGTGATGGCGTCAAGGGCGGAGAACGGCTCGTCCAGCAGGATCACCGGATTGCGCGACATGCAGGTGCGGAGCAGGGCCGCGCGCTGGCGCATGCCGCCTGAGAGTTCGCGGGGGTATTTTTTTTCGCAGCCGGCAAGGCCGAATTGCGGGAAAAACGCGGCGGCGTATTCACGGGCGGCTTTTTTCGGCTGCCCCCGGATAAGCAGGGGGAGGATTACGTTGTCGAGGACCGTGCGGTATGCAAGGAGCAGGTCCTTTTGGAGCATGTAGCTTACCCTGCCGGAGATTCCGGTAATGTCTTCGCCCCGGTAAAACACTTTCCCCGCGTCGGGACGCTCAACGCCGGCAAGCACATTGAACAGGGTGGTTTTGCCCACGCCGGAAGGTCCCAGGAGGGAAATAACCCCCTCTGGAGGAAGTTCCAGGCTGACGTTTTCCACTACCGGCTCGCCCTCGTAGTTTTTGACAATGCGCTCGCAGCTAAAGAGGGCCGGCCCGCCGCGCGTACGGCTTATCGTATCTTCCATCGCGGCGCGTCAGGGCAGATATTCGTTGGTAAAGCCCGCCGCGCCTATATCTTTTTCCAAAAGGCCCTGTTCAAACATCCAGCGGTAAAAGCCGCCCCAGCGCTCCGGGTCGATTTCCCCCCAGCGTTTCGCGTCTCCCTGATAGCGGGTTTTCAGGTATTCCTGGCTTCGCATAACAAGTTCCCGGTCCAGCTCCGGCGCGTGCTTCAGCAGAATTTCCGCCGCCTCCGCCGGATTATCCATCGCGAAACGATAGCCCCGGCTTACGGCCCGCATGAATCGCTTGGCGGTCTCCGCGTTGGCCGCGGCCCAGGCGGTGTTGGCCGCCAATACCGGCGTATAGAAATCAAGGCGCTCCGTGATGGTTCCCAAATCAAGGTAGTTGACGGCGATGCCCCGGATTTCCGCGGCGATACCGTCCCAGGCGTAGTAGATCCAGATGGCGTCTACGTCGGTTTCCAGCGCGGAAAAGGCGTCCGTGGCGAAGTTGGGGATCATGGTAACCGCGTTAAAATCGCCGCCGTCATTGTGCACGATGTCTTTTATCACCGCCGTCACCAGGGGAGTATCCCAGGAGGCAAAGCGCTTGCCCGCAAGGTCCCGCGGGCGTTTGATGCCGTCCGCTGCCAGTGACATTATGCCGGATGTGTTGTGGCTGATAATCGCCGCCACCGCCTGCACGGGAAGGGCGTCCCGTTCTTTCGCGATTGCCGGTCCCATGCTTTCCTGAAAATCCACGGCGAATTCGGCGTTCCCCGAAGCCAGCAGCACCAGCGCGCCGTCTTCCGGGGGCTGCATAATTTCCACCGCAAGGCCCTCCCCGGCAAACCAGCCTTTTTCCAGCGC
>JAISYA010000184.1 GCA_031270205.1 Treponema sp. | reverse complement strand
CCGTGATTTTCCGCTTCCGCGTTCTTTCCCGGATCAACTCACCGCGATGTGCGCTATCTCGCTCAGCGGACCTTTCTGGCCTTTGTTGTTCTGCCACATCGCCGCTGCGCTCAGGAATTTCCCCTCGGCCCCGGGAGGCGGCTGCAGCGTGAAGGGGCTTGCGGTCATCAGTACGCCGGCGGTGAGCAACGCGTAGTCCGTCACTGTGGCGTCTCCCCCGGTGTACATTAACCGGCAGCCGTTCATCCCGTAGGGAATGGCGTGACTGTGCGCTGTGGCCTCGTCCTGGAAACGGATTTCCACCCGGAAGCCACCCAGGTTCTTTAATCCCGTGATGAGCGAGCGGCTGGACGGAACGGGTATGTTCGAGTGTATGCGGTCCGGGTTGTGCAGGCCCATGGCGATCCGGTCCGCGCCGGTTACCGGCATTCACGCGCCGGGGAGGGCCGCTCACAACAGACGAGAAATGATTCCCCGTCTGTTGTGCCCGCGTTCTGTTGTGAGCGGCTCCCGTCTTTCCCCGGTTTGTATTTCCCGGTTGCAAGCAAACGCCGATGCCCTGCCGCCTCCGTAGTATAAATTTTCAATTTCCTGTATACTGCTTACGGAGGAAAGGCGGTGAACGATACAGGGCGGAATCTTTTTTGCGCGGTATCTATCTGTTTGGGCCTGGCGGCGCTGCCCCTGGGCGCGGCTTCTCCGTCCGGGACCGGCGGGATGGTCCTTTCACTGGAAGATACGGTGCTCCGCGCCCTGGAAAACAACCTTACCCTGAAAAAGGACCTTATTGATCTTTCCGGCGCGGAGTACGCGGCGGACCGGTTGTGGTCCGTCATTTTTCCCGCCATAAGCGCCAGCGCCGGCGCCACATTCAGCAGTCCCCTTTTTACCGGGGACTTTGATCCCGGCAGAGCGGGGCAGTTCAATCTGGGGCTGGGGATAAGCCTGGGGTTTAACGCGGGAATTCCCTACGCCATGAAAAATATCCGTCTGGCATACCAGACGAAGCTGCTGAATTACGAGGACGCCCGCAATCAGCTTGAAATACAGACCACCAAAGAATTTTACAGCCTCCTCGCCGAGCGCGACAACCTTGCCTGTCTTGCCGATACTTTCAATCTGGCGGAGCGGCAGCTTGCGCGGAACCAGACCGCCTTTAATAATGGCATTGTGGGGGAACTGACGGTGATGCAGAGCAGGCTGAGTCTTGAAAACGCCCGCTACGATCTGCGCGCCGCCAATCTGGCCTATGCCGGCCGCGTGGGGGAACTGCTCGCCGCGCTGGGTATTGACCAGAACACGCAGGCGGTTCTTGAAGGGAAAATCGAAATAAGCAGAATAGACGCGGACGCCGAGGAACTTATCCGCAACTACCTGCCCCAGCGGCCGGATATCGTAAGCAGGAGGCAGGAGATTGAGCGGCTTGAAACCGAGGAAAGGCAAATTACCCTTTCCGCCAAAGGCCCGTCCCTCAATTTATCAACCCAATGGACCGGCAGGACCGGCGGACAGAACGCAGACGCCTTCACCGATTCGCTGAGCGGGACGGCGACAGTCAGCATCCCCATTGATCCGTGGATTCCCGGAACCGCTAAAAGCCAGTCGGCGCAAAACGCGAAGCTGGCCGTAGACAAGGCAAAGCTCGATTTGAAAATCGCCGAAGACTCGGCAAAAACACAGATACGTTCCCTTGTTTCGAATCTGCGCAATTCCTGGGACAGTATTGAGATTGCCCGTTTGAGCCAGCGCGTCGCCGAGCGGAGTTATGAGCTTACCGAACAGGGGTTTAGAAACGGTACGGTTGAATCCCTCACGCTGGAGGACGCGCGGAACAATCTGGCCGGCGTCCGCCAGCGGCTGCTGCAAAGCGAGCTTGCGTACCAGACCATGATCCTCGATCTTTCCGCGGCGCTGAATATTAACTGGAAGGATTTAAGCAAAATGATACCGGGGGAGTCTCGTGAAAACCGGTAAAAAGAAAACAGGCGTAAAATCGAAATTCGTCAGCCTCGTGATTATATGCCTTATCACGTTTTTCGCGCTGCTTGTCGCGTTTACGCTTGTCCGGCGGAAACAAAGCGCCGGGGACGCGGCGGCGATGACGGAGCGCCAGGGGCCAAACGGATCGGGTAACGGACGTACCGCGACAGTGGTGAGGGTAACGCCGGTGACGGCGGGAACAATCGAAAACAGCGTGGTGATCAACGGCGATGTGCTTGCCCGCAATCAGGTTTCGATATTTCCAACGGTGGCGGGAAAACTCGTTGAGACCCGCATCGGCGTCGGGGACCGGGTACGCCGGGGCGACATTGTCGCTATGGTAGACCCTTCCCGGCCGGGGGAGGTCTATTCGCTGAGTCCCGTGGTTTCCACTATTGCGGGAACGGCGCTGCAGGCGTCCTACAGCGTCGGCGATACCCTGACCACGCAGTCGGCGGTGTTTGTGGTGGGCGATCTTTCGGAGCTGCGGGTGGAGACCTTTGTGCCCGAGCGTTTTGTTTCGGCGGTCAGGCAGGGCCTTGGCGCGCAGGTTAGTTTTGAGGGCATTCCGGGGGAAACTTTTTACGCCGAGGTTGACGAGGTAAGCCCCGTGCTGGATCCGGCGAGCCGGACCATGCGCATACGGCTCCGTTTTGTGAACGGGACATCAGGCGGCGACCCCCGGATCAAAGCGGGAATGTTCGCTACGATAACGCTTGTTACCAACACGAGGGCCGGTGTGCCGGTCATACCGAGGACATCGGTGATCAATACCTACGGCTCCTGGATTGTATTTATCGTGGATGAAAGCGGCGTTGCCCGGCGGCGCGAAGTGGAGACGGGCATTGAGAATGAGGAATTGTTTGAAATTACAAGCGGCATAGAAATCGGGGACCGGGTGGTAAGCGCCGGACAGAATTTTCTCTCAGACGGCGATCCTGTCCGTATTGTGGAATAGTTTGCTGAGGGATCATGAACATATCGGAATATTCGGTTAAGCGGCCGGTTACCATAGTGATACTCTATGGTTTGGCAATGGGTATCGCGCTGACCCTGATCAGCAATCTGGCGGTAGACCTCTACCCTTCAACGGCGAGGCCGGTGCTTTCGGTTTATACCCGTTTCCCCGGCGCGGGGCCCGCCGATGTCGAGCGGAACGTTACCGAGCGTCTGGAGCGGTCCCTCTCCGCTTCCCAGGGCCTGACCAACATGACCAGCAACTCCCAGTTTGAATCGAGTTTTGTCAACCTTGAATTCGCCTTCGGTACGGACATGGACAAGGCGGTGAACGATGCCCAGACACTGGTAAACCGGCTGGTCAATTCCCTGCCCGACGGGGTTGAAACTCCCATGGTGCGCCGCTTTGACATGAGCGCCATGCCCATCATGCGCCTGGTGGTGAGGGGCAACTATCCGCCGGATCAGCTCCGCATTTTTGCCGAAGACGAGATTCAGTCCGGTATTGAACGGATCGAGGGCGTTGCGGCGGCGGAAGTTACCGGCGGCACGACCCAGATCGTGAAGGTGGCCGTTTCCCTCAACCGTCTTGCCGCTTTTAACCTTACGCTGCGCGACATTTCCTCCTCCCTTAGCGGGCAGAGCATTCTTTCTTCGGGGGGAAATCTCAGGCGGGGTACGAGGGAATACCAGATCATGACCCAGGAAGAACTGGTGAGCCTGGAGCAGATAAAGCGCCTGGTGGTAAAGACGGTGAATCTTTCCGCCGCGGATTCGGCCCAGGCGAACCGCTCCCAGGTGGTGCGCCTTGAGGATGTCGCCGATGTGGGCCTTGGTTACAACGATAACGCCGCAAGGGTTTATGTGAACGGGCAGAGCGGCGTGTACATTCAGGTTACCTGCGAGAGCGGCGGCAATCAGGTGCAGGTGGCGGACCGGGTCAGCGCCGCCCTTGCGGACATTAACGCCTCGCTTCCCCAGGGCATCACGCTGGATATTCTGTCGGATAACACCACGATGATCAGGGCCACGCTTAACCAGGTATACACCAACGCCTTTCAGGGCGCGGCGCTGACTATGCTTATACTGCTGATTTTCCTCCGCAATATCAAGGGAACGTTGATCATCGGCCTTGCCATTCCCATTTCTATTCTCCTTACCCTTATGTTCATGTCGATTTTCGGCTTTACCCTGAATCTGCTCACCATGACCGGTCTTATCATGGGACTGGGCATGACTGTGGACAGCTCCATTGTTATTCTGGAAAATGTGCACAGTTACCGGGAGCGGGGGGCAAAACCGGAAATCGCCGCCATTTTGGGAAGCCGGGAAATGTTACGGGCCATCATCGCCTCATCGGCAACCACCCTCTGCGTGTTCATTCCCCTCATCATCTATAAAAACGATCTCCAGGAAATGGGCCAGCTTTTCAGCGACCTTATCTTTACGGTGGTGATCTCCCTTGTAGCGTCGCTGCTGGTGGCTGTCACCCTGGTGCCCAGCCTCTGCGGCTCCATTCTTAAACTCAATACCCGCAGACAAAAACCGCTTAAAAATCCGGTCTTCCGCAAAATCGACGACATAATGGAAAATTTTTTCCGCAGCCTGGAAAACGCATATCGGGACACTCTGGGCTATTGTCTTTCGCACCGGCTTATTGTGCTTGCGCTGGTTATTCTCGTACTGGTGTTTTCCCTGCTTCAGTTCAGCGGCATAGGGATGAATATGTATGCCCGTATGCGTTCAGACGACAACGTGAATATCAACGTGTCCATGCCTCAGGGAACCGCCATCGACATTACCGAGGAAGTGTTATTTGAAATTGAAAACCTGATAAAGCGTGAAGTGCAGGGCTACCGCAACATTATCCTCACCGCCCGGCGGAGCGGAACCAACCAGGGGTCTATTCAGATAACGCTTCCCGAACCGTCCAAACAGATCGACACCCCCGACTCGATTATCACCAAACTCACTCCGTATACCAACACAATTCCCGGCGCGCGGATCAGTTTCCGGGCGGGGCGCGGCATGGGAAACACCTCTGCGGTGGAAATCGCCGTCAGTTCCAGGGATTACAGCGCGATTATGGACACCGCCGGGGAAATCCAGCATATTATGATGCGCTACCTGCCGGAGATTGAAAACCCCACGATAAATATTGACGAAGGCGCGCCGCAGTTACAGGTTGAAATTGACCGTGACCGGGCCGCGAGTTTCGGCCTGTCCCTGTCTGCCATTGCATCTGAAATCCGTACCGCCATGGACGGCAGTACCGCCACTACCATGATCAGCGGGGAGCGGCTGGTAAACGTGCAGGTGCAGCTCCGGGATGAGGACCGCATGGGCCTGCCCAACCTGGACGCGATCTTCGTGATGAGCCGCGGCGGTTCCCGCGTCTCCCTTTCCAACGTCGCCCGAATCGCCGAAGGTCGCGCGCCTTCGTCAATACGGCGGGAAAATCAGGAGCGGGTTATTCGCGTAACGGGAGACCTTGGAGCGGGAATAGCCGCCACGGAAATGCAGCGCCGCCTTGAAGAAACGGTAAAGCATTACCTTATCCCGCGGGAAGGCGTAACGATCCGCTACCTGGGCGAAGCGCAGGAGATTCAGTCTTATTTCTGGCGCTATATGTTCATCATAGCCACCGCGGTTTTTCTGGTCTTCGGCGTTATGGCAAGCCAATTTGAATCTTTTGTGGATCCGCTGATCATCTTTTTTACGATTCCGCTGCTCTTTATCGGCGTTATCTGGATATACAAATTAACCGGCCAGGCCATGTCGATGTTTTCGGCGGTGGGTATTGTCGCGCTGGTAGGGGTGGTGGTGAACAACGGCATCGTCCTGGTTGACTTTACCAACACCCTGCGGGCCAGGGGCCTGAAAGTCCGTGAAGCCTGCCTTGAGGCGGGCCGCAGCCGCCTGCGCCCGATTCTGATGACCAGCCTTACCACGATCCTCGGCATGAGCCCCATCGCTTTTTTCCCCGGCGCGGGCGCGGACACCATTCAGCCCATCGGCAGAACTTTTGTCGGCGGCCTTTCGATCAGTTCCGTTATGACTCTCTTTGTCGTTCCGGTGATGTACTCGATTCTGAATTCAAGGCGCGACAAGGCGGCGCTTGCCGCGGAAAAGGCGGCGGTCCGAAAGCCGTCCCCGGACGAGATGCGGACATAAGCCTGTTATATGAAAACGAAGGCCGCCATTATCGGACTGGGACGCATCGCCAGCCTCCTTGAGGAAGACAGCCTGCGGGAAAAACCCTGCACCCACGCCGGCGCGATAGCCGCCAATCCCGACTGCGTTCTTGCCGCGGGCTGCGACATTGATGCGGAACGCCGCCGCATCTTCGCGGAAAAGTGGCGGGTTCCGGTGTACGCGGACGCCGCCGAAATGATCCACGTACACGCGCCGCAAATTCTCGTCATCGCCACCCACCCCGACAGCCATTATCGCTACTGCCGCCTTGCCGCCCTTTCCGGCGTCCCTGTGGTAATTTGCGAGAAACCCCTGGCCGGCAATATCAGCGAAGCCCGCAAAATCGCCCGCCTTGCCAAAGCCGGTCCCGCGCGCGGCCCGATCATCATCACCAATCACGAGCGCCGCTATTCGGATGATTATATCCGCGCCAAAGCTATTCTTGACGAAAAAAAACTCGGGTGTCTTCTGGGCGTGCGGGCAAATATTTACATGGGCAAAAACAGGCGGCTTCTTGATGTGTTCTGGCACGACGGCACCCACCTCGCCGATGCGATCATGTTTCTCACCCGCTCAAGGCTGAAACACCGGCGGCGCCGGGGCGCGAAACTTGGCGCCCGCGCCGGAACCGCGTGGCTTGAAGGGGAACTGCGCCGAATGGAAACAGGGGAAACCGCGGCCAAAGCGAAAAAACATCCGGTTCCCGTTATTATAGAAATTGGAGCGGGGCGGGATCACCTCGTTTTTGAAATGGAATTCTCCTGCGAAAAAGGCCGCCTGCGTATCGGCAACGGCGTATTTGAAGTGTGGGAAAGCGCCCCCAGCCCTTACGCGGAAAACTTTCGCTCCCTCAAACAGACCGGCGAAGCCTTCAACGGTCCCACCGGCTACTTTGCCAATATGCTCAGGGACGCCGCCGCCTGCGCCAGCGAAAGCGGCAGACGCCCCCGCTCAAGCGCCGCGGACGGCCTGCGGGTAATTGAGTACCTGCATTCGGTAAAAGCCTGGTATTGAGGGCGGACGTGTTATGAAAGTCAATTGAGACGGGCTTTACGAAATGCCTCATTTTGAAATGTTACCGAATTATTGACAGCCTATACAAAAGTAAAGTACAATTCAGGCATGACAGGAAAAAACGTACGCAAGCCGCAGCGGGGTCTTACCTTTGACGATGTCTGGGCGGCAATGATGGAAACCGACCGTAAAATGCAGGAAACAGCCAGGCTCATTCAGGAACTACGGGACGGCCATAAAGAGTCAGACCGGCAGATGAAAGATACAAAACGCCTGGTCCGTGAAACTTCAATGCAGATCAAAGAGTCAGACCGGCAGATGGAAGACACAAAACGTCTGGTCCGTGAAACTTCAATGCAGATCAAAGAAACAGACCGGCAGTTGAAGGAAAGCAAGAAAGAGCTTGACAGAAAGATGGGTGAACTGGGCAATCGTTTTGGCGAGTTGGCCGAGCATCTGGTAGCGCCCAGTATAAGGGAAAAATTTAACGCCCTGGGGTATCATTTCGAGGCCGCTTCCAAAGATTGGGAAATTGTAGAGTCGGACACGGTATTTGCCGAGATAGATATATTGCTGGCTAACGATGATTTTACGATAGCGGTGGAAGTCAAATCGAAACCCGTCCAAAAAGACGTAGACGCCCACATAAAACGGATAGAGATTCTCAGGCGTTATGCCGACAAACACCATGACGCGCGGAAAATCCGTGGGGCCATTGCCGGGGCGATTTTCTCCAAAAACGCAAAGCAGTACACCCTGAAGCAGGGTTTTTACGTGATAGAGCAGACCGGCGACACGGTAAAAATTGAGGCGCCGGAGGGCTTTGTACCGCGGGAATGGTAGCAGCCATACGCGAGACCGCGGCATAGCAAGCAATACCATGATATTGTATAGTGATATTGTATAGTGCCAATGCGGCCTACGGGGATGTTTTATGAAAAGATTCTGTAAATATTGCAAAAAAACGCATGACGAAAACGAACTCTGTGAATATCTTAAAACAGAACTTTGTAATAATCCGGGCTTGTTATCTCAAGCAGTTGATTTTACATGTATTGCCGGGCAATATCGTTTGACAACATCTCAGGATATTGCAAATATTACCCAAAAAATAAATCAGGTTCTTGGGACAAATCTTACGGAAATTGAGGGTTCACATCAAGTAACTCGTGATATTCAAGTATTTAAACGTTTGAATGAGGAAGCATATCGCCGTTTAGGTATATTTCAAACACCGGAAACGGCAAAACGATATTTAGAGAATGCTACACCAAAGCAATTGGAAAATCTTTCTTCAAAATTAAGCGGATCAGGTCAAGAAGTTGATTGGTTACGTGAACAACAGGGGAAACTTCGTCTTTTGGAAAAAAATGTACTGCTTAATGGCAATGCTCCTGGTGTTGACGGTGAAACAGTAAACCGCCTTACGGGTGATACAATCAGTAGAACTACCATAAAAGCAGCACAAGGAAGCGGTGGTTTAAATACAAATATACAAGGTATAATAAAGGCCCTAAAAAACGGAACACTTTATCCGCATGATACAGTTTCGGGAGTGCGCGGAATTAAAGAGGCGCTTTTAAATAAATTAGATAAAGAAATAGAATATGCATTAAAGGTTGGAGATACAGAATTAGCCCAAAAACTAATCGAAGCAAAAAATAATTTGATCATCAAAGAATTGAATACTACATCTAGCGTCCAAAAATCCGTCAATCGGCTTAAAAATAAAATTTCCAAAGGGGAAGCGAGTACAGTAATAACCGCAAATCATATATGGAAGCAAGCTGCACAGGGAGCCATTATTGGCGCCGCAATCGGTTTGACTGTATCAAGTATCACATCTTATTTACGGTATCGAAAAGGCGAAATAACCAGGGAAGAAGCTTTTATCGAGATTGGAGAAGGAACAGTTAAAAGTACGCTTTCTGGTGGAGCAATGGCAGGAATTACTTTGTTTCTACCCGCAGGACCAGCCGGTTTTTTCGCAGGTATGGCAATTGGTATTTATTTAAATGCGGCGCTAACCAATGTTTTGGATGAAATCTATGGTAAAGGGGCGTATCGTGAGATACTCATGGCCGATAAATACATCGTTGGAACAAGCAAAAGTGTAGTGGATGCTCTGCAAACGTTTAAGCGGGACAGGGAAACAGCACAGGCATCAATAGCCAGAATAGAAAATAAATCGCAGTACACAGAAGAACTGTTACGCGAATTTGACAATAAATGCCAGGAGCTTACAATGTCTGACAGGGCTTTGGTTAAAATTGATAATTTCAGATTTAATAATCCTGGTGAAATTGATGAATTTGAGAAATCCGCATTAATGATACTAAACGCAACTGAAAAAGATTTTCATGAAATGCAGCAAAAGAAATGGTACAAGCGTTTTTGGGAAATTATCATCTTTTCCAAAGACAATGAAAAGCGTATTGCCAGAGGAGTAGCCTCGTTGGCGAAAATACAGGAAATCATGATAAAAATGCTCCTTATGTTAAGTTCCGAAAACAGGCAGATTATTGAATTGGTCGAGAGCAATCGTGATGCAATAAATAACGTATTGAAACGACTAAACCTACAAAGGGATGAATATTTATCTTTACAAAAAATGCTGTCAGGCATGTTATATTATACCCGTGTAAGGCTTTCTGAAATTTCAGCCAACGATAAAGAAATAATAA
>JAISYA010000153.1 GCA_031270205.1 Treponema sp. | reverse complement strand
ATGCCCAGGAGCAGCGCAACCGCAAGCCCCCCCCCAAGGTTGCCCAGGCCGGCGATGATGGCGACCCCCAGAACCTTGTGGCTCAGGAGGTCCCCCAGGTCCGATGAGGCGGAGCCCAGGAGCAGCGCCATGAGCGCCGCGCTCATGCCTCCCAGCGCGCCGGCGAGGGCATAGCTCTGCAGGGCGGTTCTCAATACCGGAATCCCCGCCAGTTGCGCATTTTCGGGGTTTTCCGCAATGGCCCGGAAGGCCCGGCCCGCTTTGGTCCGATAGAGTATCCTGAACAATACCGCAACCGCAATAATGCCGCATCCCAGGGCAAGCGCCTGGGCATAGCTGACGCTGATAAGGCCGCTCTGTAAAAAGGGTTCCCGGGCGCCGGAAAACAGGGGAAAGGAAACGGGGAAACCCTTATTAACGCTGTGGGAACAAAATTCCGTGATGAGCATCCCCATGCCCATGGACACCACCATGGTGGCGTTAATATCCACCCCGCCGCGTTTTCCCATGACGTGCTGGAAAACCGGGGCGGAGATCATATTGACCATAAGGGCGGACACCATTGCCGCGGCTATCCCAACAGCAACGCTGCCGGACCATTGCATTGCAAGCCATGCCGCGTACATTGAAAAAACAACCATCCCGGGAAAGGAAAAGTGGATGATCATGGCCGCAAGGATAAGCAGGTTAAAGCCGGTGACCAGGAGCGCGTAAATGCTGCCCAGGGAAAGGCCGTTAAAAATCTGCGCCAGTATCACTTCCACATTACACTCCCAAATAGGCTTCCCGGACCGCCGGATCCTCCAGAAGATCCGCGGCGCTGCCCTCCCGGACCACCCTGCCGGTCTCCAGCACATAGGCCCGGTGCGCGCAGTTCAGCGCCCGGTAGGCATTTTGCTCCGAAAGGAGGATCGAGTAGCCCTCCCTGTTCAGCGTAACCAGCAGAGCAAAAATAGCGTTCACCATGGCAGGCGCCAGGCCGATGGAGGGCTCGTCCACCAGGATCAGCCGGGGGCTGGACATAAGCGCCCGGGCAATGGCCAGCATCTGCCGCTCGCCGCCGGAAAGCGCGCCCGCAAGCTGTTTTTTCCGCTCCCCCAGCACGGGGAAGGCCCGAAAAACACGGGCGAGTTTTTTGTCCGCCCCCTGCACGTCCTGGTGCGCGCCCAGGAGGAGGTTGTCCATCACCGACATGGTAACAAAAACCCCCCGGCCTCCGGGTGCCAGGGTTATGCCCTCCCGGACAGTCCGGTCCACCGGCGAGCCGGTAATGTCTACGCCCTCGAAAACAACGGAGCCGGAAACGGGCCTGTGGACCCCCATGATGGTTTCCAGGAGCGTGGTTTTACCCGCGCCGTTGGGCCCTACCAGCGCAACTATTTCGCCCCGGCGGACCTCAAGGCTCAGGCCCCGGAGAACCGGCGTATGATCATAAGAAACAAACAGATCCAGCGTCGACAGCAGCGTCTCGTTATGCTGCTCCAAGGTACGCCTCTATCACCAGGGGGTTTTTCCGTATCGCCTCCGGAGTTCCTTCGGCAATTTTTTCGCCAAAGTTCAGCGCCGTAACCCACTCCGCCACATCCATGAGCATCTTAATATCGTGGCTCACCACCGCCACGGTGACGCCCTGCGCGTTGATCCGCCGGATCAACGCCGTCATCAATTCCGTTTCTTTGACGGCCATCCCCGAGACCGGCTCGTCCAGGAGCAACAGTTTCGGCTTGCCGATGATAGCCCGGAGGAGCTGCACAAACTGCCGTTCCGCCCAGGTCAGCTCCCTCGCCCAGCGCTCCGCCGACTCCGCCATGCCCAGGGAATCCAGCAGCTCCCACGCCTCCTGTTTCAGGGCCTTTCCGGGCCGGGAAAAACTGCCGCACATAACGTTTTCCAGGGTTGTCAGGGAGGGGGCCAGCTTTGCCTCCTGGAAGGTCCGGCGCAGGCCCAGCCTGGCAATCCTGTCCGCCCGCAGGGTGGTGATATCCCTGCCGGCAAAGCTGATCCTCCCTGCGTCCAGGGGAATGATGCCGCTTATGCAGTTAAAAAAGGTCGTTTTCCCGGAACCATTGGGGCCGATGATCCCGTGGATCCGGCCCTGTTCAATGGTCAAATCGATATTTTTGAGGACCTGGAGCCCCCCAAAGGACTTGCCTGCCCCTGCAACTTTCAGCATGATGCTCCCTGATCTACCCGCACAGGCCCTAGGTTGTTCACTTTACGGGATAGTGGGAATATTTCACCTCGATTCCTCTGAAATGAACAATTTGATTATAGGAGCTTGCGGAAATGTGTCAATATAGCCCAGCGAATTGCCCAGGCAAATCTCATTTTAGCGCCCTTTGGGACGGCGTTTGACAGACCGGGCAAGACAGGCTATAGTTAACAGAGACAAGGAGGCCGTATGTTGGAGCGTGAAGATGCGTTTTATTTGGCGCATCAGGCCGAATTTCAGGAAAAATATCTTGATAAATGGCTCGTCATTGCCGGCGAAGATCTATTCGGCGTTTTTGACACGATCAAAGACGCTTTTCTTGCCACGCAGGACCGTTTCAAGGAAGGGGAATTCATGCTACATCGGCCAGCGGACGACGGCACGGTCATAGAAATCGGGCCGATCATTGATGACGGCAAGAAGGCAGACGGCGTTATGACCGTCACTGACGGCGAGCTTATGATTGTTACCTATGCCTGACCACATCACATATCGCGGGTTTACACAATCGTATACAACATCAGCCATCAAGCTAATTACACCAGTCAGCATATTGCCAATAGCGTCAAGAGACAAATCATTGCGGGGTGTTCCTGTCAGCCTTGAAGCCCTGTGGGATACGGGGGCCATGAAAACGTGTATGCGGCCTGAGTTAAGAGACCGCCTCAAACTACAAATGTATAGAATCGGATCGTCTGTAACTATGGAAGGTATCGGCGGCAAGGTTAAAGCAGATTTTACCATAGTCCTTCTGTTTTTAACACGCAACTTTGGGATAGAGTACTGCCCAGTATATGTGCTTGATTTTCCTGGAAGCGCCGACATAATCATCGGCATGGACATTATCCGGCTGGGTGATTTTGTCGTTTGTAACGCCGACAGTAAAACGTCTTTTTCTTTTGCCATGCCTCCGTTCCAAGACAGGATAAATTTTGCGGACAAAGCCGAAGCTCTCAATAGGCAAAATAGATTATAAGAAACGCTCTTTACTAAACGATCGGGGGGCAACGAGGCTATCGAATAAATCCGTTTTGAGATAAAAAAACGCTATATATGGTTGGCATAAAATACACTATATATAGCGTTTTATTAGATACTTAAAGACTTTTCCGACAGTCTCAACAGGACTGTTTACGCTTCGCCGCAGTAGCGGCTCGGCCTCCACAATGGCTAGGTCATTTCGCTTCGCTCCATTCCCACGCCACACTCTACCAACATTTTGCCAGCCCTGGTCTTTGCTTCGCAAAGCCCTTATTCGGGCTGGCAAAACGTCGTAAAGGTTCGGAAAAAAATAGAAAACCCTTATAGCGGGTTCCGCCGCTTTACGCTAAATACTTGTCTTGTAAGGAATTAGCGTTGCTGGTTCGGTAGGCCGAAAACTAGGGGAAATTGGTGTTATCAGCTATGTTATCAATTTCCCACAAAGACGGGGTTTTAGATTATGCACAACGATTTTACGCTTTTCAAGCGCAAGGTTCCCTCCGGGCAGAAGGTGGTATACTTCTACGCTTATGACAGCGCGGGGAAGCGGCTCGGGCCGTGGAGTACCGGGGAGGCTACCTTGATGGCGGGGCGGAACTATTGCAACCGCCTGAACCGGGAAGGGCGGCTGTTGCCGGGGCCGAAGGGTATACCGGATTTTGCCGAATATGCGAACGGCTTTTGGGATTGGGAGGCTTCCCACTGTCAACAAGTTAAGGGATAGACACCCTCCCAAAGTCGTGATAAACCGGAAACGGGAGGGTATCATGGGGAAAAAACTTGTTTTGAAACAGTTCGAAACCTGTTGGAAAAAGC
>JAISYA010000058.1 GCA_031270205.1 Treponema sp. | reverse complement strand
ACGGTTTCGGCGATACCGACCACGGCGATGTACTGCGCGAAACCCTTGCCGGTTTCACCCTGGGCGTCGGCGGCGGCGGCGCCCGCTTTTCCCTGGGCTATCGCCGAGAAAGCCATGGCGAAGCCTGAGGCAAGACCGAAGCCGACGTAAAGCCACGCGTTGTCCGGGCTGGCGGCGGCGGCGGCCTTGATCTGGCCCATCAGAATATAACCGTAAAAGGTCTGCGTTAAAGGCGCGCCCGCGAAAGCGAGCAGCGTCATCGGCGCCGGCTTATTGGCAATATAACATTTCTTCCATGCCCCGATTGTCGCCTGACCGGCAAAACCAATGCCCAAACCTGATCCCACAGCGGCAATACCCATCACCAAACCGGCGCCCAATAATCCTAAATTCAACATGCGTTACTCCTCTTTCTTTGCGGCTGACACACCGCCGTTCATTTTTTTTCCGTTTCAGCAAACGGCCTGTACGCCGTGCCCGCCCATGTCAGCCCGATATGCCCGGAGAATTCCAGGGTGTTGAGCCTGACGCCGTGCACCAGCACCGACAGTACGTTGAGCACTATATTCAATCCGTGTCCGAAGACCAGGAGAATAACCCCGACAAAAACCAGAAAGTTTCCCAGCATGGGACCTACCATGCTGTTTACCGTGGCGGCGATTGAAGCGCCGGCAAGGCCGACCGCCCAAAGCCTGATGTACGACATAATATCGGAGAACACGTTGGTAATACCCAGCACCACCGATATGATGTTTTTACAA
The DNA here is from genome assembly GCA_031270205.1 of Treponema sp. Lineage (GTDB taxonomy): Bacteria > Spirochaetota > Spirochaetia > Treponematales > Breznakiellaceae > WQXQ01. The sequence goes on along the minus strand of JAISYA010000058.1, from coordinate 22,659 downwards.
CTGGTCAAAACCGACCGGCCCACGCTCCCCTCGTAGTTACCGAACACAAAGGTCAGCGCAAAGCCGCCCGCCAGGAGGTAGATCGAAACCGGCAGCAGAGGGAAACTCCGGCGGCTGTTGCTCACCACGAGAAACAGTACCACGTTGTACATGCCCCAGAGCATGGCCAGGGAGCCGATCTCGGAAAAGACCCTGGGGGATTTAAGAGTCGTCCGCGCGATGCTTTTGATATGGGCTATCGTCAACTGCAATAAAGCCAGGGAAAAACAGAAGATTTGCAGATTCTGATCCACCACAGCCTGTTCCGTTTTTGCCGGCGAAATGTACGACAGGGATATGTCTTTGAGAAACTGGGGCAGCTTCGCGGTTTCAACGCCGAACCAGGTACAGGTCAGCACTCCCCAAACTATGTTGCTGGCGCTTAAGAGCAGCATCATTTTCAGCGCTCCGGGAACGCCGTTTTTCGCGGTTTTGACTATGCCGAAGAGGGCCGCGAGGAAGAGCAAGACGCCGTAACCCGCGTCGCCGAAGATCATGCCGAAGAAGATACAGAAGAAGAGCAGGAACCAGCCCGAAATGTCCACCTCACGGTAACCGGGTACCACTTCGAGAAAGTCGGTGAGGGGATACAGGAGCTGCACGAGTTTGTTGTTCTTGAGCTTGGTGGGAACCTCGTCTTCGGGACCGGGATCGTCGGCAGTCAAAGCCCAGCCGTTTTCCGCGGCGGCCTCTTTGAGCCGGTCCATGTCCCCGGCGGGTACATAGCCGGTAAGGTAGGAAAAACCCAGCTCAGCGGGAACATCCTCTACCTTTGTCAGTTCGACCCGCGCGGCTTCAAAATCAATATTACTCTGGATGCCCGCCATTTCTTTGTTGAGTAGCGGGCGGCGGTCGGCGAAACTTTTGATCCGCGCGTTAAGTTCCGCCAGCTTGTATTGCAGTTCTTTCAGTTCGTAGTCGATTTGGGAAATGGATTTTTCCGGCAGGGGAAAGGCCGGCATTCCGGGGATTTCCCTGTCCAGAACCACGAGGTAGACCGCGCTCCTGTCCCCGCCCATTTTTATATAGCGGGTATCCTCCGGCACGGCGGGAAAAGTTTCGGGGGTTAATTCGTAAAGAAAGAGGGAAATCCCTGACTCGGCGAGTTCTTTTATCCCGGCCGGCTCAAATTCGCCCCAGGCTTCAACCCGGGCGCGCTCCCTGGTGAGGAATGTTATGCGATCTTCCAGGGCCTTGCGGTCCCTGCCCATGCCCACCATCAGGTCCACAAGGTCCGGCCTTTCGGGGGCGTTAACGGCGTCTAACGAATACGGCTCAAGCTCTTCAATACCCATAAGGTCCGCGGCGCGCCGGCCCCTGCGGCTGCCGGAATCGGCCCTCCGCTCGCGCCGGCCTGCCTGCTGCTGGGCGGACAGTTTCTTTTTCTTGGGCGTTTTATACGCCTGAATAAGGCCCATGGCGTTTTCCGCCCGGTTCTTCCGTTCAAGCGATTTGGCAAGGGCGTCTGAAGACGCGTTTTTCCTTTCAAGATGCATTACCCCGATTTCGCGTAACCTCGTCAGCGCCTCATTCTGGTACTTATCCCGTACTACAAGGCAGATTTTTTTCATAGGGAGAATCATGAGAGGAACCTCCTTGCGTTTCGTTTCAGCCGGTTGAGGTTCATGTCGCCGCCCTCTCAAGCCCGCTCTTGGCGATCTTGCCCCGCACCACCGCGGAGGTCTGCTGATCGCCCAGATAAACCTGAATCTTTTTGATATAGCCCCTGGTTTCGGGGATTTTGATTTTTTCAAAAAGATTCACCCGCTGGGTCGTTATGCGCAATTCGTGATCCAGCCGCTTGCGCTGTTCCTCGACAATTTGGGCTTCAAGGTCAAGGAGGATCACCTGCTTCATTTTTTCAACCGCGGTGTCGAGCCATAGGGGGGTGCGGGCCAAATCGTAGGGGGCGGTCTCAAATTCCGCGCCGTCGAAAATCGGAATTGACACGCCGGCGATATTTCCATGGCTTGTTCTGAGGCTGGTGATCCGCAATATGTCTTTGGTAAAGACACCTTTCTCGCCGAAAACCCCGACCCAGTTCCTGAACGATTCGTCAAGGAGATCTTTTTCGGTACGCAGCTCTTTTATCCGCATTTCGGTGATCCGGATCTCCCCCTGAAGCTGCTGCTTCTTGAGCATCAGAGTCGGCAGGTACCGCTGATACATTTTAAGGGAATCTTTCTGTTTTTTCAGCTCGTTTTTGGTGAGCTTGATTTTTGCCATGGGTCCCCTCGATTCCTATTCCTTTTTGGGCCAGAACTGGTTGATAAGTTCGGTACGCAGGCCGGTTTCCTCATGGTTGAAACAGGCGGCCAGAATTTCCCAGCCCAGGTCCAGGGCTTTTTCCAGGGGAATATTCACCGAAAGATCCATCATCTTTGATTCAAACTGCTCGCCGTATTTAAGGAGCTTCTCGTCCCAGGGGGTCATAATGAAGCCCATGGCCTTTTTTTCGAGGGTGTCCCGGTAGGCCGAATAGAGCTTGATCATGCCGTCCATGAGCGCGCGGTGGTCTGCGCGGGTTTTTCCGTTGACCTGCTGTTTAAGGCGCGACAGGGAACCGAAAGGCTCAATGCGGCCGTTTTTGAGGTAGTACTGACCCTCGGTGATGTAACCGGTATTGTCCGGCACCGGATGGGTCACGTCGTCGCCGGGCATGGTGGTAACGCCCAGAACGGTGATGGAACCGGCGTCGTCAAAGTCAACCGCTTTTTCATAGCGGCTGGCAAGCTGGCTGTACAGGTCGCCGGGGTAGCCGCGGTTTGAGGGAACCTGTTCCTGAATAATCGATATTTCCTTCATAGCGTCGGCAAAGTTCGTCATGTCGGTGAGGAGTACCAGCACGTCCCTGCCCTGAAGGGCGAACTGTTCGGCCACTGCCAGGGACATATCGGGGATCATGAGACATTCGACGGTAGGGTCGCTTGCGGTGTGCATGAACATCACCGTGCGGCTCAACGCGCCGCCGTTTTCAAGGGTATCCTTGAAATAGAGATAGTCGTCGTATTTCAGGCCCATGCCGCCCAGAACGATAACGTCAACTTCGGCCTGCATGGCGATACGGGCTAATAACTCATTGTAGGGTTCGCCCGAAACCGAGAAGATCGGCAGCTTCTGGGAAACGACCAGGGTGTTGAACAGGTCGATCATGGGGATGCCGGTGCGGATCATCTTGCGGGGAATAATACGCTTGGCCGGATTAACCGAAGGGCCGCCGATGGGTATCTGATTTTCGTGTAACGCCGGACCGTTGTCGCGGGGAGTTCCCGAACCGGAGAATGCCCGCCCCAGGAGGTTCTCGGAGAAAGGAACCTGCATGGGATGTCCCAAAAAACGCACGGTGTCACCGGTGGAAATACCCCGGCCTCCGGCGAATACCTGAAGCGAAACAAGATCACTCTGAAGCCGGTTTACTTCGGCCAGGGAGGTCCCGAACACGGTGTCAACTTCGGCAAGGTCCCCGTAACGGACCCCTTCGGCCCGGACGGTAATGACGCTTCCGGTTATGGATTCAATCTTGCTGTATACCTTTTTCATAATTCCGTCCTATGCCAGGATTTTTTCCGCGGCCTTGTCCAGGCCTTTTGATTGACTCTTAACGGCTTCTTCTATTTCTTTCTGTAAGCCGTTAAAACGCTCGCTTTGCCACTCGGAGCCGTTGTAGTCCAGGAATTTCTGCCTGAGCCGGTTGAACCAGATACGGGCTTCGTTCTTGTCGGGGAAACTGAAGCCGGAGGCCAAAATGGTGAGCAAAATGGCGAACACGTGCTTCTGCCGATCGGGGCTGACCGCCGCGTCAACCGCATCGAATGAATTCTGCTGGAAGTAGACCGAGTCGATAAGATCGCCCTTGAGGTAGATCACGTAGTCTTCAATGCTGGTTCCCTCCTCGCCGACGACCTTCATCATCTGCTCAACCTCCGCGCCCCGCCGCAGGAAGCTGTGGGCGTAGGCGACCTTAGCGCCGTCGATGATCCCTTTGTACTTGGACCATGAGTCAAGCGGGTGAATGGCGGGGAACTTGCGGGCGTCGGAACGCTCGCGGCTGAGCCCGTGGAACGCGCCGACAACTTTAAGCGTCGCCTGGGTAACCGGCTCCTCAAAGTTACCGCCCGCCGGGGAAACCGTGCCGCCGATGGTAACCGAACCGAGGGAGCCGTCTTTCAGCCTGACAATACCGGCCCGTTCGTAGAAGCTGGCAATCGTGGATTCCAGGTAGGCGGGAAAGGCTTCCTCGCCGGGTATCTCCTCAAGGCGGCCGGACATTTCGCGCATGGCCTGCGCCCAGCGGCTGGTTGAATCCGCCAGAAGCAGTACGTGGAGGCCCATCTGCCGGTAGTATTCGGCCAGCGTTACCGCGGTATACACCGAAGCCTCGCGGGCCGCGACGGGCATTGAGGAAGTGTTACAGATGATAATGGTCCGTTCCATAAGGGAACGGCCCGTTTTGGGGTCGGTAAGTTCGGGGAACTCCTTGAGCGTCTCCACAACTTCGCCGGCGCGCTCTCCGCAGGCGGCGATGATAACGATGTCAACGTCGGCGTGACGGCTGGTGATTTGCTGCAAAACGGTCTTGCCCGCGCCGAAGGGGCCGGGGATACAGTAAGTGCCGCCCCGGGCCACGGGGAAAAACGTGTCCACAAGACGCACCCTGGTAACCATGGGGTCGGAGGGTTTAAGCCGCTCCTGGAAGCAGTCAACGGCCCGTTTTACCGGCCAGCGGAAACTTGAGGCCACGGGTATGATGTTGCCCTTCTCGTCTTTAAGCTCGGCAATGGTGTCGCGGATATTGTAAGCGCCGGGGCCTTTGATCGAGGCGACGGTATAGCTGCCGTACAGGCCGAAAGGCACCATGATCCGGTGGGTAAAGGCCCCTTCCGGCGTTGTGCCCAGGGTATCGGCCCGCTCCACCGTGTCGCCGACTTTGGCTGTCGGAGTAAACTGCCAGGAAGTATTTACCGGCAGGGGATCCATGTAGATCCCCCGTTCCAGGAAATTACCCGCCGCCTGGGCAAGCTGGGGAAGCGGGTTCTGCAGACCGTCGTAAACCTGGCCCAAAAGCCCCGGCCCCACTTCCACCGCCAGCATGTCTCCGGTATATTCCACCGTGTCGCCGATGGCGATGCCTTTGGTGATCTCGAAGACCTGGAGCTGGCTTATATCGCCGCGAATCCGTATGACTTCGCTTTTAAGTTGCTTATCGGCAACCTTGACATAGCCGACCTCGTTCATGGAAACAGCGCCGTCAAAACGGACGCTTACCATATTGCCGTTAACGGCTACTACCGTTCCTTTTGTTCCAATCATTTAGGTTCTCCCATAGGTGAGACATCTTGCCCGGGCAAACGACCCTCCTGTACGCGATCCAGAATGGATGCATAGAGTGATTTATATTCCGCGAATCCTTCCTCGGTTTTGAATGAAGCGCGCCGCTCAAGAATCATCAATTTGAGCAGATACGCATAAATGGCGCTACGATCAAAGTAGTCGATCCCCTGCAAATACTCAATCGCGTTCCAGCGAGCCTTGTCGATGAGGATTTCCGCCTCAAGGGGGGACTCGGTCGCCACTACCGCTTTTACCGCCGCCGCCGCCGCGTCTGCGGGGTATATGGGCGGCTCAACAGGCGCCGCCCCTTCCCGCTTCGTCTTAATGGAACGGTGGCGGGCCACGTTAAGGCGCAGGCTCCGCTCCCACTCCCGCCAGCGGTCGATAAAATCCGAGCCGGAAGCGGGGACGGCGTCCGCGTATGAGGGGCTTTCGTCTCCCGCTTTTTGGGGCTGGGGGTCCAGGTTAACCAGATCCAGCAGGGCCGAGTCATGGCCGCTGAGCAGGGGTTTTGCCAGGTCTCTGAAAGCGGCGGAGGACATGGGCGGCGCCTGTCCGTAGATGAGGTAGGGAAGCTGGGACGCTAAATAATAGTAAGATCCCACTTATGTATCCTTATATTCCCCTGGCGGAAGTTTTGAGGATTTCCGCGAGGCGGGGGTTCAGGTAGGCGGAAAGCAGTTCCGCCACAGAGTCCGCGGAAAAATCGTAGTAGGCCGAGCCGTCCTTGTTGGCGATGCGGAAACCGACGGCCAGATTGCGGTCGGACCTCAGTTCCACCCCTTTCTTGATCTCCGCGGACAGTTTCTCGTTGAAAAACCCCCGCAGCTTGTTCAGAGCGCTTTCGGGGAGTATTACCGCAAGGGAATCCTCCCCTTTGGCGGCCCAGGCCTTGAGCAGATCCGGCAGCGCCGCTTTGAGCACATCCTCGTTGTAGGAAGCGCCTGTTTGGGCGGCGATGAGTTTGTCCAGCAGGGCCTGAATTTCGTCCTTAAAAGCCAGTACCAGGTTACGGGAAGCCTGATTCAGGGCCGCGATCCCCGCCTTTTCCGAGCGTTCGGCATCCTGCTTAGCGCGGGCGATGATCTCTTCCGCCTCCTTTTTGGCGGATTCGACAATTTGCCTTGCCTCAGCTTCCGCTTCCTGCTTGAGGCGGGCGGCCTCTTCCGAAGCAGATTCAATCCCGTCTCTTTTTATTTTGTCAATGAGTTCCTGAACTTGTATATCCATGGCTTCCTCTTTTTGCCTTTATACGAAACGCACAGGCGTTTGTTCTGTAATTTGATATAGCATATTTTCCGCTTGTTCCGCAAGTACCCAAAACCCCCTTTCCAGCTCAGGATCAGGAGTTTGCGAGCCTTGCTTAGAGTATAGAACAGATTGACGGTTCGTTGCAAGTTTTGGGGGAAGGAATTCAGGGCCCGGCGTTTACTTTTTTTGATTCGAAAATACGGTACAGTCATCATTTTCAAGTAATTTAACCAATTGTGTTTTCTTCTATACTTATGTATAGTATATTTGAAGTGAGGCGAGGGCATGGACCTGGGAGAGAAAATTTCGATTTTGGCGGCGGCGGCGAAATATGACGCGTCCTGTGCCTCTTCGGGGAGCGGCGCGGACTCAGGCGGCAGGGGCAAGGGCGGGTTTGGCGTGAGCGTACCCGCCGGAGTTTGCCACAGTTGGACTGAGGACGGCCGCTGCGTAAGCCTGCTCAAGGTGCTGTTCTCCAATTCCTGCCGCTTCGACTGCGCCTATTGCGTGAACCGCGCTTCGGCGGATATTAAGCGGGGCAGCTTTACCGTGGGGGAACTGGTGGAATTAACCTGCGAGTTCTACCGGCGTAACTATATCGAAGGGCTTTTTCTGTCGTCGGGGATTTTCGCGGACCCCGATATTGTAATGGAAAAGCTCATCGAAACCGCCAAAACGCTCCGCAGGGAGTCCGGCTACGGCGGCTACATTCATCTCAAAATAATTCCCGGCGCGGGAGAAAAATCGATCCGCGAGGCCGGCGTCTGGGCGGACCGGCTCAGCGTCAATATCGAGCTTCCAACGGACAAGAGCCTGCAAACGCTGGCCCCCCAAAAGTCGGGAAAGCTGATTCTGGGGGCTATGGGGGATTTTTCGCTCTTGAGCGCCGCCTTTGAGGAAGACCGGCGGAAAACGCGGTTCTTGCCCCAGGGTAAAAGCGCCGCCCCGGTCTTTGCCCCGGCGGGGCAGAGTACCCAACTTATTGTGGGGGCCAGCGCCGAAGACGACCGGCAGATCATCAACCTTTCAAGTTCGCTGTACCACAAGTTTTCCCTCAGGCGGGTGTATTATTCCGCCTTTATCCACCCCGGCGTCCCCGCGCGGGGCAGTGCCGGCGATCCCCGGCTGCCGGACATTCCCGGCCCGCCCCTGGTGCGGGAACACCGCCTCTACCAGGCGGACTGGCTGCTGCGCTTCTACCATTTTGCCGCGGATGAGATACTCGAAAACAACGAACCTTTTCTGGATTCCCACATTGATCCCAAAACCGCCTGGGCTTTGCGGCACCTGGAATTTTTTCCGGTGGAAATAAACCGCGCCGATTATGAAACCCTGCTGCGGGTTCCGGGCATCGGCGCGAAAACCGCCCGCCGCGTCCTTGAAACCCGCCGCTCCCGCAGTCTCAGTTTCGACGGCCTCCGCCGCATGGGGGCGGTACTCAAACGCGCCCGCTACTTCATCACCTGCGGCGGCTCCTTTATCGAGCGGCCCGACGACCCGCGCCGGATTCGCCGTATTCTCTCGGATAGTGACGGCGCGGGGATGCAGCTCCCATTGTTTGAATTTTAGCGCCGGCGCTCATAGGCCAGGGCGCGGAAGCCTTTTCGTTTTATGTCACCCAGGCGCGTGAAACCGGCCGGTTTTTTCCGGTCGAAGCGCTCCGCCTCCGTCGAGCTAAAGGCGGCGACGAACATGCAGCCGCCGGTCAAAAGGGACGCGAGAGCATCCCAGAGGGAAGCAAGCTGGTCTGTCTCTTTGGGGAGCGCGCTTTGGGCCACCAGTTCGGGGAAGGCGGCTATAAAACGATACGGCCCTCCGGCGGCCGCAAGCAGGGCCTCCGCGCCCAGAGCCAGGTCCACGGCGGGTACAACCGTAAACGCGGCGCCGGCTGCCACTGCCGCGGTATTGTGGCGGGCAGCTTCCAGGGCAAGTATGTTCCTGCCTGACAGGACAAGCGGCGGCGCTTTCAGGTGAGCCTCGCGGCGCGCAAATTCAAGCAGCCATTGGGGGAAAAAACCCTGCCCCGGTTCGTGGATAAGCGCCGGCGCGCCGTCCGGGAACAGTTTTTCCGGCCCGGCGCGGCGTATCAGCTTCGCCGCCGCTTGAACCGCGCCGCCGGGATCGTCAAAACCGGGAGCGCCGTGGACTGTTTCAATGTGCAGGGGAATGCCTTCAAGCAGGTAATCGGAGGAGTATCTTACATAAAAGGGATAACGCGCAAGAAAGCCCGGCCCGGCCCTAAGCGCCGTATCCGCCGCGCTTTTCCCGCCGAACACAAACACACTGTACCCGGAATCGTCCGCGGATTTTCCGCTTACCGGGACATTGAGCGGGGTAGACACGGCGTCTTTTGCGCCGGAAAAGGCGGCGCGCCTTGCGTCCTGTTTCCGGGCGCTTTTTTCTTCCCGCAGCAGTTCCAGTCCCGCGCTCCTTATCTCTTCCCGGAAAAAATCCGCCAGGGTATACACCACCGCCATAATGACCCTGCCGCCGGGCCTGAGCAGACCCGCCGAACGGCGGACAAAATCTTTCAGTACCGGTTCTCCCGCCTTGGCGGGAATATTGCTCAGAATGAGATCCCAGCGGGTGTTATCTTCCCCGGCAAGGAGCGGCCCGGTGTGGGCCTGCAGGAACGAAGGGGGAATGCCGTTTTTTTCGGCGTTGTACATCGTTAAAAGGCGCGCCAGTTCGTCCCGATCCTGCGAGCGTACCAGCGGCGCGCCGCCTGCCTGACGCGCGGCCATAATCGCGGCGGCGGCGCATATCCCTATAACGCCGACGCCGCAGCCGGAGTCAAGCACATAACGGGGCGCCTGTTTTCCCGCCGCCATGTCCTCATCCAGCACGCGGGAGAAAACCTTCAGCAAAAGCCGAGTGCCGGAATCAATATCCGCGGAACTGAACAGTCCCTGGGAAAGGGCAAAGCGAAAATCCCTTCCCCTGAATGTAAAGGGAACTTCTTTGGTTATATAACTGATTTTCGGCAATATAACTTTCCCGCCGAGGCCGCGGCGGGGAGCCTCATTTAAGAATTCACCCGTTCCACGTATTCGTTGGTTTCGGTGTTCACGAGTATCTTTTCACCTTGTTTGATAAATAGCGGTACCCGCACGGTCAGGCCCGTTTCGGTGGTAATCGGCTTGGTCGCGCCCGAAACGGTATCGCCCTTCACGTAATTCTCGCTTTCGGCAACGGTAAAAACCACCTTGTAGGGTATCTTGATATCAATAACCCTCCCCTCCCAGATGGTCAGCTCGTAAGGCTCCCCTTCCTTGAGGTAGAACTTTTTATCCTCGTTTTCGGCGATGGGCACTTCATGCTGTTCATAGGACTCGTTGTCCATAAAATGATAACTATCCTGATCGGCGTACTGGTACTGGCAGGTGTGTACATCCACCTGGGCATCCTCAACTTCCTGCTGGGTGGGAATGGTCAGCGTCAGCACCGCGCCGCCCTTGATACTCTTCATTTTTATCCGGGCAATGGCGGTTCCTTTTCCGGGATTGTGAAATTCCCGCTCCACCACCAGGTAGGGCTGCCCTTTCTGCAACAAACAGGTCCCTTTGGCTATATCTCCACCTCGAATCATTATATTCCTCGCTTGGTTCTGGCTGGTATAAATATACCGGCTTAGCAGGCTTTTGCCAAGCAGTTTGCCGCGCTTTGCGTATTATAATCCCCCAAAACGCTCGTTTCTTCCCGCTGCAAATCCACCGCAAAAATCGCCGTGTAAACCAGTACGCCGCCGGTATGCTCCGACTTCATCAGGCATATCCGGTTTATGGGCGCCGTTATTTTTTCACCGGGCAGTACGATTGGGGAGCTGTGTTTAATTTCCCGGCCAAGGGTGATGTGGGCGTTGAAGGGCCGGTTGTCAAAAGCGATGCCCGCCGCAAGCAGGCCGCCGGTCAAGCGGCGGCGCAGTTCCGCAAGGACGCCAAGAGCCGGATCGGTCTTTTCCGCCGCTATCCACCAGAGTTCCCGGTTACGGCGCTTGAAACAGCCGGTATGCGTAAAGTCCAGGGTGAATTCGCGAAGGGAAAGCGTCCGCTGCGCATCGGCCATTATCGAACAGATCGCCGGAACCTCATCGGCCGGCGTCTCACCCAAAAACACCAGCGTCAGGTGCAGATTTTCAGGCCGGGAAAAATTCCCCCTGAGAGTCTGCGCGCCGATCCGGTCCCGGATTTGAACGAGGCGGCTTTTTATTTCTTCATTAAAATTGACCGCAATAAAAAGCCGCATGGTATATCAACTTCACTTGTTTTCCGCGAGTTCTTTCTTCACTTCCTCAAGCCGTTTCCTGAGAGTCTCGATAGTCCGCTCAAGCCTGAGTTTTTCTTTTTCCAGCCGCAGCGCGGGATCTTCTTCCGCGGTTTTCCCCCGCGCCGCCATTTTCACCGTATCGGGGCTTTTGCCCTTGATCAGCGCGGTCTCGGCGGCTTTACGAGCATCGCCGTCACGGAGGCCCGCGAGAAAGCGCATATTGTCCGCGCCCACTTCAGGGTTCAAATCGTACTCAAAGGCCCTGATCGCCACATTGGCCGCCGCTCGGGGAATCCGCAAAACCCGGTCAACATAATCCTCAAAGCGCACCCCGATGGCGGCGCACAGATCGTGGGCCTTGAGCAGATGCTTCCCCATTTCTTTTACCAGACTGCCGTTTTCATGGAGAAACTTTTTCCGTATGGTTTCGGTAAGCTCGGCAAGCTCCGGCTGGCCGGCGAATACGTCGCGGTAGATTTTTTTGGCCTCCGCCTTTTCCAGCAGCGCGTGAAAAATCGCCCAGAATTCGGAAGTATGGGCGCGGACTGAAAGCCTGCCGCCCCTGGAACAGGCGTGCAGATGATGCGCGTATTCGTGTATCGCCGTGTACAGCAGCAGATTGTCCCCGGCCCCCGCCTCGAAATTGCGGTTATGAATAATAATTTCCCGCGTCTCCGGTTTATACAGGCCGTTTACCTTGCCGCTTTTTTTCCCCGAATAAATGAGGGAAAACTCCATGGGCGCGTCCTGTATGGCAAGCAGTTTTTCTTTTACCTGATCCTGATTCATCGTTTCCCCTGTAGTTTGCCGCGCTTCGCGCAGTATAATCCCCAAAAATCGTCCGCACCATTCTTTCCGCCGCGGGCAACAGCCTTTGCGGCCGTATAAACGGCGCGCGGCATACCCATGCTTTTATATTATGCCGTATATTTCGCAAAAAGCAAGATATTTCGGTGCATATCAGGGCGTCGGCGTTTGATTTCAATCTTTCTTTGAAAAACTACCATTATTTCAGGAATTCAGGCCCGGACCATCACGGACAGAACGGACAAAACGAAGATTTCAAAGCGAAAGTCGGCCTTTCGACATTATCCGGACGCGCGGCATTTGTCGGGCCTCTCAGCGTGCGGCATAATCCCCAAACACGCTTTGCGCGCGGCCTTTGGTGTGTGTTTTCCATCCGGTCCGCGGCTAAAAATTCCTGTGCGTTTATCCTGAATAAATCGCGTTTTCCTATTGCCGTTTTAGCGTTAATTTAGTATTTTATAGGCGGGACTCTTTGCAGCCCCGTCGCCCCTGGGGGCGCACTATCCATTTTATATTATGCCGGTCTTCGCAAGCGGAAAAGGCCGCTTTTTAGAGAATTCCGGTAATAAGAAAGAGGAGAAAAGAATCATGGCAAAACAGTTGTTGTTCAACGAAGAAGCCCGGCGCAAATTACTCGCCGGGGTTGAGCAGATCTCCAGGGCCGTCAAGGTCACTCTCGGCCCCAAAGGGCGGAATGTCCTCCTGGACAAGAAATTCGGCGCGCCTACCGTCACCAAAGACGGCGTTTCGGTCGCCAAAGAGGTGGAACTGGCGGATCCCTACGAAAACATGGGAGCGCAGCTCCTGAAGGAAGTGGCCACCAAGACCAACGACGTGGCCGGCGACGGGACCACCACCGCCACGGTGTTGGCCTATTCACTCGTGAAAGAGGGCCTGAAGTCCGTGGCCGCCGGCATGACCCCCATTGAGCTGAAACGGGGCATTGACAAGGCTGTTGAAGCGGCCGTCGAGGAAATCAAGAAAAATTCCAAGGACATCAAGGACAAGGAAGAAATTTCCCACGTAGCCTCGGTTTCCGCCAACAACGACGCTGAAATCGGCAACACCATCGCCGACGCCATGGAAAAAGTCGGCAAAGACGGCGTCATCACTGTGGAAGAGTCCAAAACCATGGACACCTCCATCGAATTCGTGGAAGGCATGCAGTTTGACCGGGGCTATATTTCCGCCTACTTCGTCACCGACCGCGACACCATGACCAGCGTGTACGAGGATGTGTACATCCTCATCCACGACAAAAAAATATCCAGCATGAAGGACCTGCTTCCCCTGCTGGAAAAAGTCGCCCAGAGCGGCAAGCCCCTGCTGATCATTGCCGAGGACGTGGACGGAGAGGCCCTTTCCACCCTCGTGGTGAACAGCCTCCGCGGTACGCTACGCGCCTGCGCGGTGAAGGCCCCGGGTTTCGGCGACCGCCGCAAGGCCATGCTGGAAGACATCGCCGTACTCACCGGCGGCGAGGTTGTTTCCGAGGAACTTGGCCTCAAACTGGAAAACACCGACATTTCCCAGCTCGGCAAGGCGAAAACCGTTAAAATCGACAAGGACAACACCACGATCATCAACGGCGCGGGCAAGAACAAGGACATTCAGGACCGCATCGCCCAGATCAAGGCCCAGATTGAAGACACCACCAGCGATTACGACCGCGAGAAACTCCAGGAACGGCTGGCCAAACTCGCCGGCGGCGTCGCGGTGATTAACGTGGGCGCGGCCACCGAGGTGGAACTGAAAGAGAAGAAGCACCGGGTTGAGGACGCCCTGTCCGCCACCCGCGCCGCTATTGAGGAAGGCATTGTCCCCGGCGGCGAGCTGGCCCTTATTCAGGCCGCCATCGCTCTGGACAAAGCCGATCTTGCGGGCCTCACCGACGACGAGAAAGTGGGCTTCAAGATCGTCAAACGCGCCCTTGAGGAACCGATCCGCCAGATAGCCGAAAACGCCGGTCTTGACGGCGCGGTTATCGCCGAGCGGGCCAGGAACGAGAAAAAGGGCATCGCCTTTGACGCCGCCAAACTCGAATGGGTGGACATGGTGAAAGCCGGTATCATCGACCCGGCGAAAGTAACCCGTTCCGCGCTGCAGAACGCGGCGTCCATCGCGGGCCTGCTCCTCACCACCGAATGCGCCATCACCGACATTCCCGAAAAGAAAGATCCGCCCCCAATGCCCGGCGGCGGAATGGGCGGCATGGGAGGAATGGACTACTAAAACCGCGGGCGGTTTGAGCACATTTCAGCATGAAAAAGGGGCCGGCCAAAAGAAATGCCGGTCCCTTGTTTTGTATGGACAATGATCAATGCCGCGCCGCCTGATCATGTAACGGTATTTGAGGTATACATACAACATGAAGCGAGGCAGGAAAGCATTGGCGCTTATCGTCGGCATAGTCCTGGCGCTTGCCGCCCCGGCGCTCGTATTTTTCATCCGTTCCCCGGTACTCATTGTGATCGATATCCCCTTTTCCTCGCTGTACGGCGGGACGGGCCGGGTTCTACAGCGGCGGGTTTTTGCTTCCCTGGCTTTGTTCAGACAGGTAAAACCGGTGATGATTGCCGAAGGCGCCGGCCCCGATGTGCTGGTATTCGCCATTGAGGAAGCCGCTTCCCGCAGCTTTTCCCGGCGGCCCTACTGCGTATTGTTCCCCTACCGTTATAGCGAAGCCGCCCTGCGTTACCGTGAACAGTTTCCCGGAATACCCGCGGTACTGCTGGAAGGCCGAGCGGGGCAGAGGTCCGGTATAACGGCCGGAAGCGGCCTTTTTGTGTTCAAAACCGACCAGGAAAGGGATATGTACCGGGCGGGGCTTTGCGCCGCCGTTCTCAGCGGGGGAGCGGGGAAAACCGTTGTTTTTCAGGACTATTCAATAGAAGAAACCGGGCGGCGCGCCTTTGCGGATGGCCTGCGGGAAGGGGGAAACGGGACGGCCCCGCTGTTTTTGGGCGGTTTTCACGAACTGTCGGATTTTTCGGGCATTTCCTGCGTGGTTTTGGCCGGTTCCGGGGCGGAATATTTTGAGCAAAATCTGACGTATCCGGTTATCTTCCACACCTGGCTGGATCCGGGCATGGTATCCCCGGAAACGGTCCTTATTTTTGACGATTCACCCTGGGCTTTGGCGGTCCCGGCGGTAAAAATGATCGCCAAAAACCAAAATGAAGGACAAATTCCTTCGGATTTACTGATTTTACCGGCAAAAATTGTCGATAAAGATATACTGAGGCGTCTTAAAAAAACCGTCCGGAATTCCAGATAAATTTGACGGATAAGCACTGATAGGTTTGACAAAAAATCAATTACGCAATATAATGATGTAGAAAGGATTTGTAAAGGAGTAACGGATGAAACACGGCAGTTTCAAGGCTGTTTGCCTTATCGTATGGGCATGCATAACAGTTCTACCAACCTATGGTGACGAACTCATCGTCGATTGGGAATCGAAGGTAGTGGAAGCCTTTAACGAGGATTCTGAATACACATGGAAAGTTGCGGCCAGCAAATTCGCCACCAAGACCGATGACGCAAGCTATCCCCAACTGAGCTATGTGGACGCGTGGCCGATCGCCCTTTTCGGCAACAACCGCGACGGCAGCCAGACCATTAAGAGTCTCGGCCTCCACGGCCGCTTTGACCGCCCGGGCTATAACTGGATGGACATTTACCCGGTCAGGGCCGACGACACCGGCGATAATCCGGCGCCCGCGGAGATTCCCCTGCCCGGCCGGGTACGGAATTTGGACCTCTGGATATGGGGTTCAAATCTCAATTTTTATATCGAGGCCTTTGTGCGGGACTACCGGGGGGTGGTACATGTCATCCCGATGGGCGATATAGCGTTTACCGGCTGGAAGAACCTGCGGGCGAATGTTCCCAATACTATTCCCCAGGCCAAGCGGATACTGCCCAAGCTGGCGGGCATGACCTTTGTCAAATTCCGCATCTGGACCCGGCCGGTCGAAAAAGTCGCCGATTTCTATGTATATTTCAAACAGTTCAAAATTCTTACCGATATGTTTGAAAGTTATTTTGACGGTGATGATTTGGCCGATCCCGAACAGGTACAGAAACTATGGGCCAATACCGGTAACTAAAAGGAGCATAAAATGAAACGGTTTAGTATAGTTGCGTTATTCCTTATCGCCGCCGCGCTTTTCGCGCAGGAGGGAACCGAATTGGGTGCGCCTAATCCTGAAATGACCGGGATCGATTCGGCGCAGCAGCAGTTGAAAGAAGTTTCGGTTGATAAATTTGAGCATGACGGCTTTTGGCGCGCTTCCATTTCTTCGGACGATGGCTATGTTACCGCGCGGCTGTTTTCAGGCGCTCCCGCCGCCAAGCAGCCCATTCCGGAGGAAGAGGGGATGAATATCCCCGACGAGTATGTGCTTGGCGCGAGGGTGGACTTTCTCCGCCGGGGTTATAAGTCGGTAACCGTCTATCCCACCCGTCCCATTCCCATTGAGGGAATCACCAAGACTATTTCCATGTGGCTGGCCGGACGGAATTACAACCACGAGATAAAATTGCTGATTCAGGACTTCTTTGGCCGGAACTACGAACTGTATATGGGAAAACTCAATTTCCAGGGCTGGAAGAAACTCACCGTGGCCATTCCCCCCCAGGCGGAAGACGGCCTTGGGGTAGTTCAGCGGAATTACCACTACAACAACCAGATGGGGATCAAAATAATGGGCTTTCGGATTGACTGCGATCCCATGGAATCCTACGGAAGCTACTATGTGTACTTTGACGATCTTCGCGCAGTAACGGACCTCTTTGCCGAGAATAACCGCGATGCCGACGATATGGCGGATTTCTGGTAATCCTGGTTCTTTGTTTGTAAAGAAGGGAATGGAAAGTCCGGTTTGGGTTGGCGCTTTTCATTCCTTACCGGAAATGAGCCTCCGTGGAGCAGAACTTCGCGGTATCTTAAGCGCTGCGCCGGTTCGAACGGAGGCTCGTTCGAGAAAAAATTTATTATACCCTGCAAGCGCCTTTTTACAGAATCTCTGTAAGTGTTTATGATGGGAACCAAAAGCCGGTTCATTATAAAGGAGACAACATGAAAAAATTCTTTCGCGCCGCGGCAATGCTGATCATCGTTCTGATCTGCGCGGGCTGCGGGAATAAAAAGCAGTTGACGATCTACACCTGGAGCGAAATGTTCCCGCCGGATGTCCTTGAGGATTTTGAAAAGGAAACGGGCGTCAGGATCAACTATGTCAATTTTGATACCGACGAAACCATGCTCGCCAGACTCCAGGCCGCAAAGGGCGGCGACTACGATCTGGTGATTGCCGATGATTACATTATCGAAACCGTCATTGCCGAGGGGCTGGTTCAAAAACTGGACAAATCGAAACTTTCCAATTACCGTAACATCAACCCCATTTACCAGGGGCAATTTTATGATCCCGATGACGAATACACCGTGCCCTACGGCGCGGGCGTGCAGACTATTGTCTACGACGCGGAACGTGTCGGGATCAACATCAGTGCGTATGCGGATCTCTGGGATCCTTCGCTTGAGAACAGCGTGGGCATTATCGATAGTTTCAGGGTGATTAACGGCATGGCCCTTAAAGTGATTGGCCAGAGCTACAATACCAACGACCTTGGGGTGATTCGCGCTGCCGGGGACAAACTGCGGGAACTGGCGCCTAACATCCGCCTTATCAGGGATGACAATCTCCAGGACGAACTGCTTTCCGGGGAAATTGCCGCCGCGGTAATGTACACCTCACAGGTTACTATGGTGATGATGGAAAATCCGGATTTGAAAGTAGTGTTCCCCACTGAGGGAATAGGCTTCGGCATCATGGCGGCGTTTATTCCCGCGAAGGCGTCCAACAGCGACGCCGCCTACGCCTTCCTTGACTACATCCTCGATCCGGAGCGGGGCGCCCGTTGCTTTGAATACCTCGGCTACTACAGCACCTATTCCGCCTCGGATCCCCGCATCGGGGCCGAATACCGGGACTTTCTCACCCTTCCCGAAGGCTTTAACACCGACATGGAAATGATCCAAAACGTCAGCCCCGAAGCGGAGGAACTGCACAGCCTGATATGGACCGAGTTCAAATCGGCCGCGGGGCATTAGTTCAGCTCTTTTTGACGTTCAACAGATCCAGATGCTTGCCGATGTGGCGCTCCAGCGCGCGGGCGTATGTGTCTTCCTTCTGCCGCCAGATTTTGTAGAGTCTGTCCCTGAAAGCAAAAGAACCACCGCTGCTTTTTTTGTTGAGGATAAGCCCGTAGGTGATGTGAATAAGCTGCCGGCAGTCGTTGTTTTCAAAGAGGCCGGGCAGTTCCGCATCGGAAAGTGAGGCAAGGCCGGGGATCTTTGAAAGGTCGGTGGTAACATGGTAGTACGTGCGGGCCTCGTCAAAAGCGGAGAGCGCGTACTGGTGGACTTCCCGGTACAGGGCGGGATCAAGCTGCGCGATAACCCGCATGGCCTCAAGCCAGTTGGTCCCCGCGGTTTTTATGTGGAACACGCCCCGGCTTTCCCTGCCGATGGCAGGAAACACGCTGAACTTGTCCGAGCCTGAATGGATGCTGAGTTTGTATTTGAAGTGACGGGCGATTGCCGCGTGGACTTTTATCTCTTTTTCAAACTGGGCAAGGTCGCCGATATAGTCTATGCCTTTCTGGAATTCGCCGCAGAAACGGGGCGCCATGGTGGCAAAGGAAACCCCCGCGTCAATCAATTCCCTGGCGACAAAGTAGTGCTGCAAGGGGGTGGTGGGAGCGCTGGTCTCGTCAATGGAGATTTCAAAATCGGCGCCGTATCTGCCGTCTTTCAAAAACCGCCCGTACATGTCCGCGGCAAAACCGATAGCCTCGCCGTAAATGGCGGCGATTGCCCCAAGCGCTGCCCCGGTAAAACTCAACACGATCCCTTCGCCAATATCGAATTGCTTCCCCAGGTATTTGCCGTTATATTTTTCCGGCAGCGGCGGGGCGTTTGCCTCGGTCACGCCGGTTTTAATATGATCCGAACAATCCAGGGTGATCATGGTGAACCCCAGAGACAGCGCATATTCAAGATCCTTGGCCGTTTTCAGGTGGTCCCCGTCCGCGCCCCAGCCCTTTTGAAAATCTTCCCGAAACACGGCGAAGCTGGCGGCGTCCAATACATCCTCGTAGGTCCGGTTTGTCAGGTTGAGTTCCCTGATGGACTGCTGGGCAAATACCGGATAGGCGTCGTAACGCTCAAACAGTTTAATATGACCGGGGGTGGCGATGCCCAGCCGGTCCCCCAGGCCGAAGCTGCGCTCCTTGCGGAGCACCCGGCCCGGCGCGGTAAAAGGAAACAGCGCGCGTAACGCCCCGGCGTTTTCGTGACTGAGGGGCGCCCTGATTTTTCCGTCTGCGAGCCGCTCCCCCTTGAACCCATGGTCTGTTCCGGCTATTACCAGAAAATCCCCCGCGGCGTCTTTCGCCATAAAAACTTCCACTTCGGACCCTTCGGCCCTGTGAACGGATCTTTCATACACGTCAAAACCTGAATAATGCATAATTACCCCGGAGTTATCATAACATAAAATCACATGGAAAAAATATAGCGGCTTAGGCCTGTACGATAGCGGCCAGTTCATCCGCCGCTTTGGCGGCCTCGATAAGGCGGCTTTCTGTTTCTCCCCGGCGCTTTAACTCTACTTTGGGAACCCCCTCCAGGTTTTTTTCACTCACCACTAGCCGGCAGGGAATTCCGATAAGATCGGCGTCCTTGAACTTGACCCCGGGCCGCTCGTCCCGGTCGTCCAGCAGAACTTCCACACCCCGCGCCTCAAGTTCGGCGGCGAGGGAATCGGCAAGGATTTTAACGTTCCCCCCGTATTTGATGGGTACAATGATTACATGGTAAGGCGCGACCGACATGGGCCAGACGATGCCCGCGTCATCATGATGTTCCTCGATAATCGAGGCAAGGGTCCGGTCAAGGCCGATGCCGTAGCTCCCCATAGTGGGAACACAGCTTTTGCCGTGTTCGTCCAGATAGCTCACGCGCATGGAGCGGGTGTACTTATACCCCAGCTTGAAGATGTGGCCCAGCTCGTTGCCTTTTTTTTCGTAGAGTTCGCCGCCGCAGAGCGGGCAGCGGTCGCCGGCTTTGACCGTGCGGAGGTCCTCGATCATCCAGCCTTCAAAGTCCCGGCCGTAGGCAACATGCCGGTAGTGCAGGTCTTTGGCAAGCGCGCCGGTAATGGCGTCGTTCATGCCGGTAACGCTGTGGTCCAGAATGACCGGCAGGGCGTCAAGGCCGACCGGCCCCGCAAAACCCACCGGCGCGCCGGTCAGCCGCACTACGTCGCTGTCGGAGGCAAGGCCCACCCCGCCGGCCTTGAGCGCCGCCGCGAGTTTTGCCTCGTTCACGTCGAGGTCACCGCGGATTGCCACGGCGAAAAACGCTTCGGGGTAGACCGCGCCGCCGTTTGCCCCTTCCGCCGCGTTTTTCCGCTCAAGCCGCGCGCAGCCGGGCGCGGCGGAAAGATCCATTTCCACATTCACCGCCCGGTAGATCAGCGTTTTTATAAATTCCCGGGCGCTCGCCGCTGAGCCGTCGCCGTTTTTGATAAAGGCGCAGAGCGCATCGATGGTTTTGACTGCGGGGGTATCGATTTTTTCGTACGGCGCCGTTTCGGCGGCCGCGCTCCTGGCACAGTCAGGCGAGGGGCGGGGGATGAAATCAGGTTTGCAGCCGGCCTTCTCCACGTTGGCGGCATAGTCGCAGCGCCTGCAGAGGATCAGGGTGTTGTCGCCAATCTCGCTTTCCACCATAAATTCTTCGGAACCGCTGCCTCCCATCGCGCCGGAATCGGCCGTTACCGAAATTACCGTCAGGCCGCAGCGCTTGAAGATACGGCGGTACGCCTCGCCCATGGTCCGGTAGGTCTTATCCAGGCTTTCGTCGTCACCGTGCCAGGAATAGGCGTCCTTCATGACGAATTCCCTGCCCCGCATAACGCCGTAACGGGGGCGGATCTCGTCCCGGTACTTGGTGTTGATCTGGTACAGGGTTAGGGGGAGCTGGCGGTAACTGGAAAGCTCGTCCCGGACAATAGCGGTAAAGGCCTCCTCGGCCGTGGGGGAAATAACAAAATCACCCCCCAGGCGGTTTTTCGCCCGTAACATCTCCTCGCCCATAGCGTCCCAGCGGCCCGATTCCTTCCATAACTCGCCCGGCACGACCACGGTGGGCTTGATCTCAAGGGCCCCGATGGCGTCCATTTCTTCACGGATTATCCGTTCCACCTTGCGGAAGGAACGGAAACCCAGGGGCAGATAGGCAAAAAGGCCGTTGGCGAGTTTGCGGAGCATCCCCGCGCGGAACATGAGCCGGTGGCTGGCGATTACCGCGTCCGCGGGGACTTCCCGCAGCGTGGGAATAAAGGCGCTGCTGTAATTCATGGTGCAAACCTCTGTTTTGCGGCCGTCCGGCCGCGCGTTACACCGGGCATAACCCCGTTGCGTAGTATCCTTCAGGAACATTTGCGCCTGTTCCGAAAGACGGAAGGCGTCCTGATAGTACGGCTTTATATTATACCACAATTCTGATAGGGTATATATATCAAATGAGAATTCCCGCTCTGTTTAACGACCGGCGTTTTTACCGGGACCTTTTCGCCATTGCCGTTCCCATCATGCTCCAGAATTTCATCAATTCCGCGGTGAACATGCTGGACACGGTGATGATAGGCCGGCTGGGCACGGTAGAAATCGCCGCCGTCGGGCTGGGCAATCAGGTGTTTTTTTTATACAACCTCACGCTTTTCGGCCTCTGTTCCGGGGCCTCGATCTTTACCGCCCAGTTCTGGGGCAAAAGGGACATAGCGGGAATACGGAAAAACACCGGCTTCTGCCTCATTGTGGCCCTGGGCGGCGCGAGCCTGGTGACGCTGGGCGCCCTCCTCGCGCCGGGGAAAATCATCGGCGTATATTCCAGAGATCCCGCGGTTATTGCCGCCGGGGCCGAATACCTGCGCGCGCTGGCCCCCTCGTTCATCCCCTTCGGGGTAAGCCTGGTCTTTACGCTCACCCTCCGTTCGGTGGAAAAAGTCCGCCTTGCCATGATCGCCACGATTGCCGCCCTGACCGTCAACGCCGTATTGAACTACTGCCTTATTTTCGGCGCGGGGCCGTTCCCCGCCATGGGGGTGCGGGGGGCGGCGGTGGGCACGGTCGCCGCCCGCATTATTGAAATGGTTATTCTGCTATGCGCAAGTTATGTCAACCAATACCCGCCCGCGGGCAGCCTGCGGGAACTCCTGGGCTTCCGCCTTTCGTATGTGCGGCGCTTTATCCATATTGTGCTTCCGGTGCTGATCAACGAGATATGCTGGTCTTCCGGGATAAGCCTGCAAAACCTGATCTTTGCCCGCACGCATACCGACGCCATCGCCGCCTTCAACATCGCCAATACGGTCAACCAGCTTACCTGGGTGCTCTTTATCGGCCTGGGCAACGGCGTAGCCGTGCTCATCGGCAAAAAAATAGGCGAGGGGGATGAGGCGCAGGCCCGCGACTACGCCTCGCGCATTGTCCGCTTCGCGCCCCTGGTGTCGGTAGGGGCGGCGGGCGTACTGCTCTGTATTTCCCGCTTTCTCCCCCTGGTTTTCAACGTGAATGAGAACGTCATCGCCACCACGCGGCTCATGTTCTTCATTCTTTGCGCCATGTACCCCTTCCGCGCCTTCAACATGTCGATGGTGGTGGGGATATGCCGCGCCGGGGGCGACACGGTCTTTTGCGTCATTTACGACGTTATTTTTATGTGGACGATTGCCCTGCCCCTGGCCGCTGTCGCCGGCTTTGTATTCAAGGCTCCGGTATGGGCGCTGTTCCTCTGCCTCTGTTCGGAAGAATGCTTCAAAGTGCTGCTGGGCATTGGGCGCCTCCGCAGCGGCAAGTGGCTGCGAAACGTAACCGGCGGGATATAGG
>JAISYA010000219.1 GCA_031270205.1 Treponema sp. | reverse complement strand
AAAACGCAGTTTTGCAAGGCTTTAGCCTGAAAAACTGCAAGAGCCTGGTCCAAAACCGTGCCCCCGGCTATGCCGGGAACGTGAGCGCACAGTCAATTAGTTTTGGAACAGGCTCAGTTATCATCAGTTATTATCAATGGTTACATTAACAGCATTGCGGCGATTAACGGCAAAGCAATTCGGCGCGGAATTTTTATTTTTTCTCCTGTTGCTGCCGGGCTGTAAAAGCGCGCCGGTTGTTGATCCGTCCTCCGCTGTTGAAAGGCCGGCGGAGCCGTCTCCTTTTTTGCTTTCCATGCCCACGGAACGGGGGCTTTCGTTTATCGGCGTTACCGGAATACGGTCAGACCCCAAAGAAACGATCCGGCTTGCCCTGGAAGACGCCGCCCGGCGCGTCTCGGTTTTCCACAAAGTCAGCGGCGAATTTTTTAACGAAAACAACAGAGGTTCCGGGGCCTTTGATTATACCCACAATGTCTACACTAGCCTTGACTACGATGACGAGGGATACAAAAGTTTTGTTGACGCCCTTCAGTTTAACGCCGATACGGACTCGCTGGAAATGGAAAACGCCTTTATTATCCGCGTCAGCTATCCCGCGGCCCTGCCCGCGCCGGTGCCGTATCATCCGGTCCACAGCGGGAGAAATAAAAAGCCCGACTGGGTGGACAATCCCCCGCTTTACATCGGGGATTACGAGGTGGGCGTCGGTTATGCCGGCCGACATTCTTCCACCGCCGATACTTTTAACGCTTCCTATAAAAACGCGGTTTTTTCCATTATCAGGAATTTAAATGTTACATCACGGGCAGGGGATTTCAATTATCAAGCGCCCGGGACA
Organism: Treponema sp.; assembly: GCA_031270205.1. GTDB lineage: Bacteria > Spirochaetota > Spirochaetia > Treponematales > Breznakiellaceae > WQXQ01. Next base: position 2,225 of record JAISYA010000219.1, on the reverse strand, counting down.
TTTGATTATGAAAGCTCCAGCGGTAATATCATGTATGCCAGAGGCTCGCTGGTCAATTTTTACGCGCTGGATACCTGGATAGATCCAAAAAGCAAGGCGGTGTGGACACTGGCGATTGCTCAGGAATTCGAATAGAGGTATAAAGGTAGAGGGGTAATTATGATGAGAAATTTTCTTTTTGTTCTGTGCGTTGTTTTGGGTGTTTTTGCCGCGGCCTGTTCCAGCAATCCCCAGGTAAGCAGGGTTGACGCGGATACCCGGACGGATCTCAGCGGCTACTGGAATGATACCGATGTGCGGCTCGTTTGTGAGTCCCTTATTTCCGCCGCGCTTGCCTCGCCGCGGATAGACGCCTATATCAAGAATTATGCGGCAAACAACAAGGGCGAAGTTCCGGCGGTTATTGTCGGCAGATTTAGAAATACCAGCGACGAGCATATTGACACCAGTATTATTTCCGGTATTATGCGGACCGCGATTATTAACAGCGGAAAACTTGAGTTTGTTGAAGGCGGGGACGCCCGTGAGGATATTCGCGCCGAACGGCAGGATCAGCAGTGGAACGCCAGCGAACAGACCGCCGCCGCTTTGGCGCAGGAAACCGGGGCCAATTTTATGCTTACCGGGGAAGTAAAGTCGATTATTGACAAGGCCGGAAATACCACGGCGCGGACTTATTTTGTTAAGGCCACCATGACCAATATTGAAACCAACAGAATACTTTGGGAAGGCGAGTATAACGATATAAAAAAGATTATCCAGCAGCCCAGGGCAAAATTGTAATTTTGGCGTTATAGGGGGCCAAATGAATAAAGCTACATTATCCGCCGCCGGCGTTTGGTTTGGACTCTTGTGTTTTTGCGCGTCACTGGCGCTTTCCGCCTGCGTAACTACGCCGGACAGCACGGGAGCCTCGCCCGCCGAAGCCCGTGCCGCCGCGCAGGAGGCTCTGGCAAGAATGGACGGCGGGCAGAGCGCCGGCGGCGTCGCGCAGACCGCGCCCGCCGCAGTGCAGCCTTCCGTCCAGGCAGCCGTGCGGAGCGGGGCCAGGCCCGCCTGGGTTGACTCAGTCGAATCGGTATACAACAAGGGACTGTACGTTGCCGCCGTGGGCCATGCCGCGGACCGCGCCCAGGCCGAAAAAAACGCCCTTGCCAACCTTGCCGGCATTTTCGGCCAGTCCGTGCAGGCGGATCAGAAAATAAGCAGCGTCTATCAGGAAATGGTGAAAAACGGCGCCGCCGCAAGCTGGTCCGACAGTACCCTCCTTGAAAGCACCGTCATAACCTCGGCGTCGCTGGACAACCTGGTAGGGGCGGAAATACGGGACGTGTGGTTTGACAACAAAAGCACCTACTACGCGGCGGCTGTCATGGACAAGGCGAAAACCGCCCAACTGTACAACGATCTGATACAGGCCAATCAGATGATGATTGCCAACCTTGTCACCATGGATCAATCAGAGAAAAATTCCCTGGAAGGATACTCCCGCTACCTGTTCGCCGCCGTGGCGGCCGACATGAATATCCACTACGGCAATTTGCTGCGGGTGATAGACGCCGTACCGCCCGCGGGTCTTAAAAAGGGTGACGAATACCGGCTGGAGGCGGCCAATATCAGCAGGACGATACCCGTAGGGCTGGCGGTGAAGAACGACCGCGCGGGAAGGGTACAGGGCGCTTTTGCCAGGGCCCTTGCCGATCTGGGCTTCAGGAGCGGCGGGACCAACTCCCGCTACCGGGTGGAAGCGAATATCGATCTTTCGGAAACTCAGTTTCCCAATCCGCAGTATCAATTTGTCCGTTATACACTTTCCGCGAATTTTGTGGACGCCGCCGGAGGAGAGGTACTGGCCCCCTACACTATAACCGACCGGGAAGGCCACATTTCCCTGACGGAAGCGGAAAACCGCGCCATTACCGCCATAGAACGGAAAATCAACGCGGAATACGCGGCCCTGTTATCCGACCGCCTCCTCCTGCGGCTGCCTGGGAAATGAGCCTCCGCGGGGCAGGCAGCTATCAATCCATCCCCCGCCGTTCATCAGCTGCTGTAAAAATGCCCGCGGCAGGTACGGAAACGCCCCGGTATAATTCGACTTCCGCTGTATCATCCGGTCCGGCCCTCCGGCAGGGAGACGGGTATGTCCTGAAACCGTATCATCTCGCACATGAGCGCCTGTAAAACCAGTTGGGTACGGTTTTTCAAACCGGTCCTGCGTTTTG
>JAISYA010000052.1 GCA_031270205.1 Treponema sp. | reverse complement strand
CTGTACCGTTTAGGCCCCGTAACGGGGACCGGACTCCGGGGGGAGAAAAACATGATGATGCGGCACAGTCCGATTCATGGAAATACGGTAACGGAATAGGGCGGAATAGTCAAGTCGGCCGGCGCGCGCGGAGCGGGAAGCAGTATGAACAATGAATAGGGAATAATGAAGAGGGAGAAACCAGGCCCGGCGCCTTTGCGGAACCAAACCGGTCGGGTATCCTCGACTAAGCCTGAGCGGCCACCGCTCCGGCTAAAGCCGTCGCGCGGTCTATGGCTATAGGGGCGGTCACGGGGCCTACGCCTTGCCGCTTTGCTCTGCTACACGGCTTCGCCGTGCGGTTACGGGGCGGGCCACCGCTCCGGCTAAAGCCGTCGCGCGGTTTATCGTCTTTAGGGGCGGTCACGGGGCCTACGCCTTGCCGCTTTGCTTAGCTACACGGCTTCGCCGTGCGGTTACGGGGCGGGCCACCGCTCCGGCTAAAGCCGTCGCGCGGTCTATGGCTACAGGGGCGGTCACGGGGCCTACGCCATGCCGCATTGCTCAGCTATACGGCTTCGCCGTGCGGTTACTGGGCGGGGTCCTCAACCAAGCCTGAGCGGCGGCCCGCTCAGCAACCGCACGGCGCAGCCGTGCGGGTACTAAGCGGGGGCGGGGGCATTTCGGGGCGCGCTGCCGTTCAAAGTAACAGCGGAACCGGCCCGGCTCTGCGGGCTTTACAATCCACCGCGCTTGCGGCAGAATGTGAATCAGGCCGTCCCCGCGTTGCGGGAGGCCGTTGCCGCGCGGTCCCCTTCTTTGGGAAGGAACCGGCGGCCTAACGTTACGTTTTCTAAATGAAACATCCAGCCTTTTGGTTACTTTTTGCATTTCGGGGGGGCTATGGCCATTATTACCGTTTCCCGCGAACTGGCGGCACTGGGCGACGAGACGTCCCAGGAACTGGCGAAGCTGCTGGGCTATCGTTTTGTGGATAAAAAGGTTCTGGAAGAACGGATCAAGTCCTATGGAATTGAGAGCCAGAAATTCAAGAAATATGATGAACGGAAGCCTTCGTTTTTGGCGTCCCTGTCCCAGGACAGGGATGATTATCTCCATTACCTAAAAACCGCCATCTTTGCCGAGGCGGAACTGGGGAGTTGTGTGTTTATCGGGCGGGGGACGAGCGTAGTATTTAAGAATATGCCGGGGGTGCTTTCGATTTTCCTCGTGGCGCCTCTTGCGATTCGCGTTGAGCGGGTCAAAAGCTACTTCCACTGTGACGAAAAGCGGGCCAGGCAGATAATCGAGCGGAGCGATCATGACCGCACCGGCTTTCACCAGTACTTCTTTGACATCAACTGGAAGGACCCGGCGAATTACCACCTCTCCCTCAATACCGCTGTTTTTCCCCCCGCGGCCTGCGCCGAGACGATCGACCGGATGCGGGATCATTTCTTCACCCCTGAAGCGGAAGCCCAAAACGCGTTCCGCCTCAAGGAACTGGTCCTGGGGCAGCAGGTAAAGCACCACATAATCTACGAGCGGGGAATACCCATCCATTTTCTTGAGACATCGGTTTCCGGCGACAGCCTCACCCTGTACGGCGTGACCAATTCCCAGGCCCTGATACAACTGGCCCTAAGCGCCGCGCAGGAAGCCGCCGGTTCCGCTTTGGTACAGAGCGAGATACAGGTTGTCCGGGAATTCAGCGTGATACCGTAAGCGGGCCGCGGTTCATTGGCCCGGTTCGGGAACCTGTTTAACACCTGTTTAACAATGGCGGCTAATGATGTGTGGGGATTCTAATCCTGAACACCGAGCCGGAACCGGCGTGACTTTCCACCTGGGTTGTGCCTTTGTGGAGCAGGGCGATGTGACGCACGATGGAAAGCCCCAGGCCGGTACCGCCGGCTTTCCGGCTGCGGGCATGGTCAACCCGGTAAAAACGCTCGAATATCCGCTCCAGATGATCCGGTGGAATTCCTATGCCCTGGTCCCGTACTTCCAGCACCAGCTCTTCGTTTTCCTGATACGCGGCGGCCCGCACCATTGAATTTTCGGCGGAGTATTTTATTCCGTTGTCCAGCAGGTTGATCAGGGCCTGAATGATAAAAGAGCCGTGGAGTCTTGCCGTTAGATCAGGCGGGCAGTTCACGGTTATTTCAATTTGCTTCTGCCGCGCCCCGGGTTCTACCGATGACACCGCCTCGGCAAGCAGCGGGGCAAGCCGCTGTTCTTCCATGTCGTGACGTCCGCCGTCGTTCTCCAGACTCGCCAGAATCAGCAGATCGTTGGTGAGGTTTTCCATGGTTTCCGCGTTTTTACGGATTATTCCGATGAAGCGGCGGACCTGTTCCGGATTCTCCAGGGGCGAATCCAGCAGGGTTTCGGAAAAACCTTTTATGAGCTGAATGGGAGTGCGCAGTTCATGGGAAACATTGGCCACAAAGTCCTTGCGGACCTGTTCAAGCCGGACCAGGCGGGTGATGTCCGCCATGACCAGCACCACGCCGCCGGGGGTTCCGGTTTCGCCGGCGGCAAGGGGGGCGGCGTAAACCTGGAAACGCTGTTCCCGGCCGGCGGGGAGTTTCAGTTCCATTTCCAGGGGGCGGCCCCCGGCGAGTACCGTGCGGGCGGCCTGTTCCAGTTCTGTGGAGCGTGTGGCCTCAAGCAGGGAAAGGCGGCGTACATCGCCATCGCCCAGGCTGAAGAGCTTCCGGGCCGGGGGATTAACCATGTGCAGCGCGAGGCTGTTATCCGTGGCGAGTACCGCCTCGGACATGCCGTTGAGAATCGCCTCAAGCCGGCTTCCTTCGGCCCGTGCCTGTTCAAGGCGCAGGTGCAGCTCGGCGGTCATGTTCCGCAGGGCCTTTTCCAGGGTGAGGAATTCCTGGGCTTCCCCGGCAAGCGGGATCTCCGGCGGAGCTAGCTCACGCAGCGGCCCGCCTGCCGCGGCGGCGATATCTACCAGCCGCTTGAGCGAGGCTGAAAGGGAACGGGAAAAAGCAAAAATCGCGGCAAAGGCGGCCGTTACCAGCAGGGAGGCAAAGACAAGGAAGGGCAGGGCCGCCGCCGATATCCACCGCCAGAAAGTGGGCGCGGTAAGGGATAGACGGAATACCCCCACTACGCCGCCGGCGGCATCGAATACCGGCAGCGCTGAGTATATCTGCCGCATGCCGGTACTGAGGGAATCCCGCCGGGCGACGCCTTCGCGGCCCTCAAGGGCGGCCTGTACTTCCTCCCGGTCCAGGTGGTTGACCAGCGTCCTCTCAACATGGGAATCCCAAAGCACGTCGCCGGTCCGGTCTATCAGGGTCAGACGATAGGCCTCTTCCGTTGCGCCGTTACGGGTAAAAACATCACGGCTTACCAACGCGGCGCCGGGGACTGCCGCGTCAGCCTCGAAATAATCAGTTATGCGCTTTTCGCCGATGATCGAGAACAGAGTCCCGGCGGTATTACGCAGTCCCTGGGCCTTGATTTCGTAATACAGGGAATTCATGAAGGCCAGTACCGACAGCACCAATACGGCGGAGAGTCCCAGGGCCGTGAGGCTCAGGGTTATGAGGTTTTTACGGAATATGGTCATTCGCTTACCCTAAGACGGTAGCCCACGCCCCGTATGGTTTCGATCATGTCGCCGGCTTCGCCCAGTTTTTTCCGCAGGCCCAGAATCTGTACATCAACCGAGCGGTCGGTAACCGGATAATCATTCCCCCTGACGGCGGCGATGATCTGGTTACGCGAAAATACAATGTCCGGATGGGAAAGAAAATGCCGCAGCAGGGAAAATTCCGTGGGAAAGAGATCCAGGCGCTTGCCGCCGCAAAGGGCTTCGTGGCGGGCCGCGTCAAGTTTCAGCGGCCCCTGCTGCCAGACCGTCGCCGTCTCCCCTCCGGCGGCTTCTTCCTGCCGCCGCAGTCCCGCCCGGATTCGGGCAATGAGCACCCGGGGACTGTAGGGCTTTACCACATAATCATCGGCCCCCAGTTCCAGGCCGGTTATAATGTCCGCATCTTCCCCTTTGGCAGTGGTCATAATCACCGGAACATTCCGGCACTGTTCGATTTCTTTTATTTTTTTCAAAACCTTAAGTCCATCCATGCCGGGAAGCATGATGTCCAGCAGCACACAGTTCACCGGCTCCTTTTTCAGGAAGGCCAGCCCCTCTTCTCCGGTTTTTGCCTGCAGCAGTTTCCAGCCCTCGCCGGACATGGCAAAGGAGAGTAGTTCCTGAATGTCGGGATCATCTTCAATGATGAGTATTATTGCTTTTGCCATTGTTCGTTTAACTCTTCGTGCCTGCCCTCGGTCATATAGATGACGGCCTCGCAGATATTGGTAATATGATCCCCTATCCGTTCCAGACAGTTTGAGGTATTGAGGAGGCGGACCGCTTTTTTAATCAGCCCGGGATGTTCTTTCATCAAACCCAGCGTCTCCTCGGTCAGGGCTTTGTGCTCCGCGTCAATTATATCGTCCAGCGCCGCGGCTTTCCGCGCCCCTTCCGGGTCCTGGGCCAGGTACGCGGAAATGGAAGCGCGGATCATCTCCTGGCCGGTTTCGGCCATCCGCTCCAGATGTTCCATCGGACGGAAGCTCGCCTCCCCGGACAGCTTGATCGCCGCCTTTGCCAAATGCACCGTATGATCGCCTATGCGCTCTATATTACCGGTCAGTTTGAAAATAGTCACCAGCTCTCTTAAATCGCGGGCTACCGGCTGTTGGGTGGCGATTACAATGGCGGCCTCGTCCTCAATTTTGATCTGCATGGCGTTTACCACCGCGTCATCGGCCTTCACTTCCCTTGCTGTCTCCATGTCGTTATTCCGCAGGGCGGAAAGGGCTTTCCCCAGGTCTTCCTCGACGCGGGTCGCCATTGCCAGTATATCGTGCCGCAGCCGGTTCAGTTCTTCCAGAAACAGTATTCGTGTATTCATCTCATCCAAATCTCCCCGAAATATAGTCCTCAGTTCGCTTGTCTTTTGGTTTGGTAAAAAGCTCCCTGGTGTCGCTGTACTCTATAAGCTCCCCAAGCAGAAAAAACGCGGTTTTATTGCTCACTCTGGATGCCTGGTGCATAGCGTGTGTTACGATGATGATACTATAATCGGTTTTTAATTCCCCGATAAGTTCCTCAATACGGCCGGTGGCGATAGGGTCCAGGGCGCTGGTCGGTTCGTCCATGAGGATAATCTCAGGTTCCATAGCGACGCTTCTGGCAATGCAGAGCCGCTGCTGCTGGCCCCCCGAAAGGGCAAGAGCCGGTTTTTTCAGCCTGTCCTTGACCTCGTCCCAAAGCGCCGCCTTTTGCAGTGCAGTTTCGACCAGCTCAGCGAGCTTGCGCTTGTCCCTTATTCCCTGCATTCGCTTTCCGTAGGCCACATTGTCAAATACGCTCATATTGAAGGGATTGGGTTTTTGGAACACCATGCCCACACGGCTGCGCAATTCGGTAACGTCGATAGAACCATAGATGTTTTCGCCGTCCAACAGTACTTCTCCAGTTATGCGGCATGACGCAACAAGATCGTTCATACGGTTCAGGGTGCGGATAAAAGTGGATTTGCCGCAGCCGGAAGGACCGATAAGGGCCGCCACATCCTGCTTTGCCAGCGAAAAATCAATGTTTCTTAGCGCCTGAAAACTGCCATAGTAAAGATCGAGATTACGGACATCCAGTTTGTCAGCGCCTGTATTGTATTCATCAATCATTAAATCTCCCCAGGTTTCTCCTAAATCCGCCGATGATCATTTTTGTGGCGGTATTGATGATTGCTACCAGGATCACCAGTACCGAAGCGGTGGCAAAGGCTATGCCGAAATCTTCGGGCCGGACCGCCTCGTTGGTGAGGTAGTAGAGGTGAATGGTCAGGGTTCTGCCCGACTCAAAAATGGTCTTGGGCATATTGCGGGTAAGGCCCACAGTGAGGAGTACCGGCGCGGATTCCCCCACCACCCGGCCTATGGCAAGTATCGCCGAAGTTACGATGCCCGGCAGCGCCGAAGGCAGCACAACGTGGATTATGGTCTGCAATTTGGTCGCGCCCAGGGCGAGGGAGCCTTCCCTTAAGGTGTCGGGAATGGCTTTGAGGGACTCCTCGGTGGTACGGATAATTACCGGGAGGATCATGACGCTCAGGGTGAAAGCCCCGGCGATGATCGACTGCCCGAATCCCAGCAGACGGCAAAAAACAAGCAGCCCGAAAAGGCCGTAGATGATCGAAGGGATTCCCGCCAGGGTTTCAACGGCGAGGCGGAGGATTCGGATTAAGCCCGAATTGCCGGAGTATTCGTTGAGGAAAATGGCGCCGGAGATTCCCACAGGCAGGGCAATGGCGATAGACACCAGCACTACATAGAGTGTAGTAACTATCATGGAAAGTATGCCTTTTTCGGCATCGACAATAAATGAAAAGTTGAGAAATCCCGATTGGGATTTAAAGATATACAGCAATATATACACAAGAACGGCAATAACACAGGCCATGACCAAAGCCATGATTGCGTATAACAGCCCGTCAAGAATTTTTCGTTTTTTTAGCATTGCGCCGCTTTTCATGATTCCTCCTCCGTGCGGCGGCGGAACCGGAGAATCAGACTGTTGAGGATCAGAATAATCGAAAAAAGCACTACACCGATTGAAAAAAGCATTTCGCTATGCCTGCCTGAGGCGTAGCCCATTTCCATGGCGATAGTGGACGTGAGGGTTCTCACACTTTGCAGGGGGCTGCGCACCAATTGGGGCGAGTTCCCCGCCACAAGGATCACCGCCATGGTTTCGCCTACCGCGCGGGAAATGCCCAGAATAATCCCCGCTATTACCCCCGAACCGGCGTGGGGCAGTACCGCCCGCCAGACCGTCTGCATTTTGCTTGCCCCCAGTGAAAGACTCGCCTCCCGTACCGAAAGGGGGACAGTCCGCAGGGAAGTTTCGGCGATAGTGATCACTGTAGGCAGGATCATCAACGCCAGCACGATTATCGCGGAGAGCAGGGTATTACCCGATGATATACGAAAAACGCCCTTTACCGCGGGGACTATCACCATAAGGCCGAAGAATCCGTAGACAACCGAGGGGATTCCCGCCAGGAGTTCTATTCCGCTCCGTACCAGCGAGGCCGGCATCGGCGGAAGAAATTCCGCCATGAAAAGGGCACAGAGCAGGGCAACGGGAACTCCCAGCAAAACAGCGCCAAAACTCGCCAGCAGGGTTCCCGCGATCATGGGGAAAATGCCGAAAATCTTGAGCCGGCTGGGCCGCCATTCAAGGCCGGTCAAAAATTTCCAAAAACCGTAGGGCGGTTCCGGGAGTATTATGTGCAGCTTTCTGTCCAGCACCGAGGCGGCGCCGGGCCAGCTTACGGTATACACGTAACTTTCAGGATAAGTTACCTGTCCCCGCTCGTTACGCACAAACACCAGTTTTTTTTCAGGGTCTTTTTCAGCCGTATCAATGGCTATGTCCAGAATTTCCTCACCATCGCCGGATGGAAAACGAATAAAAACAGACGAAGCGTCTTTTGGCAGTTCAATAAACGTAGAATGATTTTTATATAAAGTCCCGTTAACCGTAAACTCGTCGAGCCGCTGGGCCGTCAGCCGTATGCCTTTGGCGGTGGGAATAAAAAACGGCATACTCCCCTGGACAAACACAAACAGCAGTATGGCCCCCAATGCCAGCACGGAAAAGAGGGCCACAATACTGAAAAGATACTTAAAAAACTGGTCTACACGTTTACGGTTCATTACCGTTTACTTCACCGGTATCCAGCTTGTCTTTACAATCGCCTGTCCCGCCGGACTCAAGATCCAGTCGAGGAAAGCCCTGCTTTCGGGATGTACATTTCTCCCCGACAACACGATGAAAGGCCGGGCTATACTGTAGGAACCGTTCACCACATTGGCGGTGTTGGCCGCAACTCCTCCCACGGCGATGGGTTTTACCGTGTTGTCCACGGAACCCAGGGATATATAACCAATGGCATCCTGGTTCTGGGCAATACCCGCCTTGATGGCGCCGGTACTGGTGGATTCATTGGCCCCCTGAAGCAGTTTGCCCTGGAAGCCGACCAACTCCTCAAAAGCGCCCCTGGTACCCGAACCTTCCTCCCGGCTTACCACCGCAATTTTTCCCCTCTTGTCGCCGCCTGAAACCTGGCTCCAGTCGGTGATCGCCCCTGTGTAAATGTCCCTGATTTGTTCGATGCTGAGATTTTCCACCGGATTGGCGCTATGCACAATTACCGCAATTCCGTCAATGGCGATGGTCTCTTCTGTAAGTCCTTTGCCCTGTTCCGCCGGAGTCAACTCCCTGCTGGACATGCCGATCTGGTAAAGCTCACCGGCGTTCTTGATCCCGTCACCGGAGCCGGTACCGTTGATGTTGATCTTGATGTTGGGCCTGGCTTTTTGGTAATCGGCGGCGAGCAGCTCCATCAAAGGCGTTACCGAGGTTGAACCGCCCACCTCAATGGTGTAGGGCGCGGCTTCCTGATTTTGGCTGTTTGAATCCTTCGCGCCTCCGGCAAAAACCGAGCAGAGGGCAGCGCCCATCAAAACGGCGGCTAATCGAATTTTCATAATACATTCACTCCTTGTGCCGGACGCTAAACAAGCGTCCTGTTTAATTGGTCTTCGTGCTGAAGATGTGTCAAACGTACCCCTTCTTTGTTAAGGGCGTGTGAATGAATTATTAAAATTTGGTTAAATGCGGGAATCTACCGGTAGCTGCCGCTGTATCCCCGCCGGGCCGCCTTTGAAACAACACATAGCCTATGTGCGGGGGCAATTTCAGCCTGGAATTGATCCCTATTCCAGTAACGGGAAGAACCGCCCCCTGGTCTGCATGGATGTGTGTCCGAAGCGGTTGATAGGGAAAACCAGACTTTTGAATGAACAGCGCATGAGAGATCCGCCTACGTACCGGCGACTATCGTTCCCAGGTCGCAAAACGTTGTGGGTATCTCTATGCGGGCGGGGGCTTGCGGGGCTTTGCCGGCGAGGGTTTCGGTGAAGTACCAGGCGGCGTAGTCCACCATGACGGAAAGGTTGACGTCGACGGTGCTGATCGGGGGGAACACGTCGACGTAGCGGTCGGTATGGTCAAAGCCTACGATGCTGATGTCTTCGGGTACGAAGATGCCGCCGCGGGTGAGGGCGCTGTAACAGCCGTAGGCCATGTCATCGTTGAAGGCGAAAACCGCGGTGGGGCGTTTTTCCTTTTCCATGCCGAGGATGCGGCCGGCCGCCTCAACGCCGGAGCCGAAAAGCCAGTCGCCGCCAAAAAAGTATTCGTCGTCAAGTTCCAGTCCCTGTTCGGCGTAAAACTGCCTGATGCCGTTGAGCCGTTCCTGGCAGGAATTGTAGTTGGGTTTGCCGAGGATGTAGATGATGCGCCGGTGTCCCGCGTGGAAAAGCCGCCGCGCCACGTCGCGGGCCGCGCCGAAGTTGTCGCTGACAATGCTGGTGATGAGCGGGGTGTACTGGTTGAGCGAAAGCGCGGGGAGGCCCCTCTGCAGCATCTTGCGGTAATAGTCGTTCTGGTTATGGCTGTCAAAGATGATCCCCCGGAGCGGGACGCCGCAGATAAGCTCGGAAAAATCCTCCGGCTTGTACACGGGCTTGAAGAGCATATTGCAGCCGGATTCCCCAAGCCGCTTGCCCAGGCTGTGGATCAGTTTATAATGAAAGCTCTCGCCCTTGCCGGTGTTGAGATAGTCCACCTGGGTTATAAGCAGAACCGGATCGCCCGCAGTATTGAAGTCAGCTTCTCCCCTCGGTTTTACCAGTTCCGTACCCAGGCCGGGCCGGCGGATCACGCGGTCGTCTTCAACCAAAAGCTGCAAAGATTTGCGGATAGTGTTCCGCTCCACCCCGAAACGGGCGCAGAGTTCTTTTTCGCTGGGGAGCATTCCTTTTTCGTTGTACAACCCCTTGTTCAGCTCTGCGGCCAGTATGTCGTAGATTTGCCGGTAGACCGGTTGATGTGTTTTTCCAAATGCCATAGTTGCCTCACCGGGAGTTAAAAAAAACGCTTGTCTTTTCTGCCTGCGCAAAATCCGGCAGTAATATATTAAAGAATACTCCCTTTAATGAAATATTGTCAAATAAAATCCGCATTTCTTCCCCGGTCAGATCGCCCCAGATCACAAGGCATTTCCGTTCAAGCACCTGCCTGAACCGGGGCAGCATTTGGCGTATGCCCGGCCCTCCCACATCTTTGTTTATCTCAACGGCTTTGAGGTATTCGTTGCTCAAAATGTCGTCTAACAAATGAAAAGCCGAAGGGTGCAGATGCATCATGGTATAATTATATTCAGAGCAAAATCGTCTTTCATTTTTCAGGAGGAATTCGCGGTAGAGCTGCGGCGACAGAAGCGCGCCTATGTCGTCCTGAAACCAGAGGCTTTTCCCCGGCGCCCACACGTGGTACAGTCCCATGGAACTGCCGCCGAGGAAGGGCGTGTTCAGCCGGTGCATCTCCTGATAGATTTGCAGAAAAGAATCGACGATTTTATCGAGGGTGTTTTTGATGACCCGCGGCTCTTCGTAAAGGGCGTAGATAAATTCCGTCTGCCCCATGAGCGCGCCTGCCGTATCGCCCTGCCCCCGCATGATGGGCGCGCCTACCGGAAAGCGCCCCTGGGACAGATTGTTCAGCCTGGTCACAAATTCAAAATACTTGGCAACCCAGGGATTATCCATGCTGAACCGCAGCTTTTCAAGGTCCCGCGCTTCGGTTACCAGCGGCCGGGCCATAAAACTTTCCTCGCCCGCGATGATTTCGCAGCCCCAGAAGGCTTCCATCCAGGGTATCCCCGTGTAAGGCTCCGCCGTCCAGAAGCCGCTCTGGTTAAGGGCGCTTACGGCGGCGTACTGCTCTTCGTAATCTTCCATAAAAGAGTCCACGTCAAGCATGTCCGGCGTTATGTTCCGCCCCTTAACCAGGAGTTTCCGGGCGGCTCTGTAATGGGTGGCGAAGAAGTAGTTCCCAATGCGGAAGGAGACAAGCGGCTTCACCGTTTCTTCACGCTTCCAGAATTTTTTGTGTTCCTCAACCCTGAACGTGTTTTCGGCAGGCATAGCAGCTCCTTACAATCCTTCACGCAGCAGGGACTGGGCGAGGATCAGTTCCGCGATTTTCATGGTGTTGACCGAGCTGCTAAACGAGCAGCCCGGCTCGCCGCCTTCAAGACAGCAGCGCACAAAATCTCCGGCAACGGCGAGAACGCCGGTATACACATAGAACTCATCGCTTCCCGCGGATTCGGCGGCGTCAAAAACCTCGGGGACAAGGTTCCCGTCGGTATACATATACCCCTTTCCCTCATGCTCGGCTTCAACAAAAATCCCCGGGGCGTGCATCTCCACCGCGAAGATACGCTTCCCCGAACTCCAGTTGTTCACCAGGTGGCCCACGCAGCCGTTGGCAAAAGTGAACTGGGCGGCGATGAGGTTTATATCCACCGTGGCAACGCGGCCGGTAACGCTGTCCACCGTGACTATTTCCGAGCCGGCCATCCAGCGGAGGGTGTCTATGGCGTGGACCGTATCGTCCATCATGTGATCCCTGGCGCGGAAATTGTCGCGCAGGTCGTTTTTGTAAAATTTGCAGAGAACCTGGGTCAGGGCGCCGCGTTTGAGGCACGCTTCCCGCAGCTTTGTTACCATGGGGCTGTAGCGGCGCTGGAAAGCGACCTGGGTTACCGTTTTTTTCCGCTCCGCCAGGGCCGCCAGCGCGCGGGCCTGATGTATGCTCAGGCCCAGGGGCTTTTCGATAAAAAGATGCAGGCCCTGTTCCAGACAGCGGACCCAGCAATCGTACATGATATTCGGGTGGCCTATGACTACGGCGGCATCGGGTTTAAGCGCTTCGATCATTTGCTCATAATCGTGCGCCCCGCCCGCGCCGTAGCGCCTTTCCAGCCCGTATTTTCCGGCGAATTCTTCCCGCCTTCCGGCGTTGGTGTGGCAGATACCGGCAATTTCGACCGTCCCCTGCCGTCTGAGCCGGTCAAAAGCGGGATAAATCACCGCCCCGGCCCGCTCGCCGCCGCCGATAAACACAATTCGTAACGGTTTCAAGATACCTCCCCCGCAATCACAAGATACCGATCAGCGTTGGAAAGAAGCATTAACCGCGGACCACACAAACTTTGGCTCGAATTCCTGCTTTTGTCAGGTCCGTGCTTACTTCCCCATTCAGAGTTGACCAAGCCGCTCCAGTTCGGCCTTAATCAATTGTATTCGTTCCCTGTACTCGACTTCACTCAGAAACAACTTCGGTTCGTCCTCGAAGAACTTTCCCCACTGGGGGCCGCCCGGATATTTGGGGACGATGTGAAAATGGGCGTGGGGAACCAGATCGCCGAAAGTCGCGTAGTTGATCTTGCCCGGCTCAAAAACATTGTCCAGGGCCTTGGCGGTCAGGCTTACATCGGCAAAGAACCCGGCGTTTTCCGCCGGGGACAACTGGAAATATTCGTTCCGGTGTTCCCTGAAAGCGACAATGCAGCGGCCCTTGTGATTCTGATTCCGGTTGAGATACACGATTGACCAGGGAAGCTCGGTAATTTTAATCATCAGCTTGTCCAGGCGCTCGTCCTTTTCGCAGTAAAAGCAAGTGTCCATTCTAATTACCTCCATAATGTTCACAAGTATGTATATAAACATGTTCATAATACAGGCGGAAATTATTCCTGTCAATGAGCCGGCGATGTGCGTATGCGCTATCACAAGGGCGGGCAGGGATAGGAGCGGGTAAAAATTGACACCCGAAAAGAAGTTGCGCTCATGGAAAACCAGGGCATCGGCGTTTGCTTTTTTTAATTGGCACATACGGTGCGGGCGGCATACTGTGCGGCGCTATAAGCGCGGGCCGCGCGGGAAACACCCGCCAAGAGGCCGTGCGCACAGGCGCTGGTATCCGCGGTGTCCCTTTCCCTGCGCTGATCCCGCCCTGTTCCGCCTTGCCGTGGGGGCAATTAGCGCCGTTCAACATAGGCTATATCGATCACACATAGCTATGTCGATCCATCCTCTTTTTGCCATCAGGCTTCCTCTCTCAAAAACTAACTGGAAAAATTATACCAAAAATGAAATTGCTTGCCTATCCTCGTATTTATTAC
>JAISYA010000250.1 GCA_031270205.1 Treponema sp. | reverse complement strand
ACCGCCTGCCCGGAGGCGCCTTTCACCATATTGTCAATGGCGCTGGCGACGATCAGCGTGGAGCCGCTCTGGTCCAGATGTATTGAGATGTCGCAGTAATTGGACTGCCGCACGCGGTTCGTGGCCGCGGTAAGCCCCGCGGGGAGGACCCGCACAAAAGGCTCGTCCCGGTAAAAATCCGCGTACAGGAGGCGAATGCCGGCGGCCTTCTCTTCGACTTCCTTTGAGGGGGGCAAGACCGCCCCGCGCCCCGCGCCATTTTCCACCCGCCACTCGGCGCGGAGGGGTATGTAGATTGTGCTCAAGATGCCCCGGTTCATCGGGGCAAGATGGGGGGTGAATATCAGCGCGGGCCTTTCCTGTCCGGATGCGGCGGCCATGGCCGTGAAATTGCGGGCGATTTCCGGCGTGTGCCGGTGGCCGCCCACCTTGTAGGGGGCAAGCGAATCGGCGCATTCGCTGTAGTGGAAGGAACGGGAAAGCTCCCTGCCGCCGCCTGTAACGCCCGATGCGGCGTCTACGATGATCGTCCCCGTTGTGGAGATCCCCTTTGCCAGAGCCGGAAAAGCCCCCAGGGACGCGCCTGTAGGATAGCAGCCCGGATTGCCGATAATCACCGGCCCTGCGGCGGCCAGTTCCTGTATGCGCGGGCGATTCAGTTCAGGAAGGCCGTATACCGAGCGCCTGCGCAGTTCGGGGTATTGGTAGGGCTTGCCGTACCACGCGCTGAATGCGGCCTCGTCGTCGTCAAAACGGAAATCCGCGGAAAGGTCGATAAAGGGAACGCCCCGCTCAACGCAGAGCCGGGCGTAAGGCTCTCCCACGCCGTGAGGCAGGGCGGCAAACACCACGTCCGCTCCGGCGGCCGCCTCTTCCGCCTTCAAAAGCCGGGCGGAAACCCCCCCCAGGAAATGGGGATACACGCCCTCAATCCGCTCTCCCTCAAAACTCACCGATGCGAGGAGCAAGCCGTCAATTTCAGGATGCCCCGCAAGGAGCCGCGTCAATTCGGCCCCCGCGTAGCCGGTCGCGCCGATAACACCCGCAATCATGAAAAACCTCTCTGTCTGAACTGTAGCATAAACAGCGGGCAGGGAATATACCATAACCAGGGTATCGTCGTTTACTTTTTGAACAGATGCAATTCCCTGAAAACGGCGCTGTTCCTGAAAAAACTAACCGCAAAGTCAAAAAAAGAAGTGACCAAAAGGGCTTTGATACCACCATTCTTCGACTGCGCGGTTAAAATCTCCGCAATTCCGGTTGTTTTTCAAAGATTAAAAGTAAACGCCGATGCCCTCCCCGGTACCATAACTAAGAATGTTTGCATTTTGTACCGAAATATATAATAATATGGTATGGCTTGCCAAACAACGGAACACAAGGAGGGTGTGGTGGAATCACGAAAACTGAAACGTTTTATACCGCGGCCATTTTTGCTCTCTCTGTTGTTTGTATCAATGGCGGGACTTGTCTCCGCGCAGGCGGAATGGAGCGGGCCGGCCGCGGCTTCTCCGGGTCTCGCTTCGGCGGACGCCGTTTCGACAAGTGAATTTTCCCTGCGGTTTCTGGCGGGGATAAACCTGTACCGGGAGTCTTCCTGGCTGGAGGCCGCGGCGGAACTGCGGGCGGCCCAGGAATTGGCGGAGACCAGGCGGGAGTGGGCCGAGGCCCTGTACTGGGTCGTGCTCAGCGAGCTTGCCGCCTCGGATTACGGCTCGGCGCTGCGGGACATGGACGACCTTGAAAAGCGCGTGCCTGAAAGCGGCCGGAACGCCGATATGGTCTACCACCGGGCCAGGGCGTATTACTATCTGGGCTATTACGACGAGGCCATCGTACTCTTCAAAAAATACGCCGACGGGGCGGGGGAAGGGGGGGAGTCCCGCAAAGCCGCGGCCATGTACTGGATAGGGGAGTGTCTCTATTCGATGGGGCAGCTGGAGCGGGCCGCGGATTTCTTTACCATAGTAGTTGACCGGTATCCCGGCAGCGTTAAATACGAGGCCGCCACTTACCGGCTGGAACTCGTCAAGCAAAAGAAGATAGAGAGCGAGCTTTTGACCATGTTAAAATGGAGCCACGAGGAGTCCCTGAGGACCGTTGAGGAATACCAGCGGCGGGAAAAAACCTACGATCAAGCCCTGAACGCCTACCAGAAGCGCCTTGCCGAGGTCCTGAAAGATACCCAGCTTACCGACCTTGAAAGCGCCAATATCGAATACCAGCGGCAGCTTGCCGAGGCGAATGAGCGGATACTGGACCTGGAGGAGCGGCTCGCAAGCGTCCGCAGCCAGGGCCTGCCGGATGAGTTAAAGGTCAAGGCCCAGCAGCTTAGAAACGAAATAAAATGGAACCTCAACAACCTCGAATCAGAGGACGGGGGCTACCCTTGAAAATCAGACCGTCCGCCTGCATCCCGGCGCTGTTGTTCTGCGCTGCCTGTGTTTTTGCTCCCCGCGGTCTTGCCGCGCTGGAATTCAGGCAGGGGCTTGTCCGTCTCGTCATCCATGAAAACACCGGCCGTTTTTCCCTCTTCTATCTTGCGGACAGCGAAACGGACCGCTACGAGCCGCTTTTTTCCCACCAGGACCCCCGCACGAGTTTTCTGGCGGTTAGCGTGGACAGCAGGGTCTACCGGATCGGGGAAAACCCCGTTTTTACTATCCGCGTCGAAAAAAACCAGGCAAAACCGGCGATTGTTTTTGAATCCCCCTTTCTGCGGATACGGCAGGAATTTACTTTTATCAAAACCCCTTCTTCCCCGGAAAGCAACGGGGTCAAAATGACGGTGCGCCTTGAAAACAAGGAATCAAGGCAGGTCAGGGCCGGGATGCGCCTCTTGATAGACACGAATCTGGCGGAAGGCTTTGGGGAATATCCCTTTGTGACGGATACGCAGGTTATTACCGCCGAAACGGCTATCGGTTTTGAAAGCGAGGACCGCTGGTGGGTGTCCCGGAACAGCCGCTTTTCCCTTATGGGAAGCATTTTTGCCGGCCAGGACGCCGGCCCGAATTTTCTGCATTTCGCCAACTGGAAGCGCCTGAACGATTTGCCCTGGAAAGTGGGCTATACTCCGGGGCGGAATTTTAACTTTCCCCCGTATTCCGTGGGGGATTCGGCGGTTTGTTATTATTACGATCCCGCCCCCCTTCCGTCCGGGGCAACGGCAAGCTATTCGATTTACCTTGCCGCGGAAGACCCCGCCGGTTTCGGTTTCAAGACCTTTATCTCCCCCGAACAGCGGGAAGCGGATCTTATCCTGATGCGCGATCTGATGGGCCGGCTTGATCTGTTTCTCGCGGGAGAAATTGCCATAAGCGGCGAGGAACTGGCCGACATGGAGCGGACCATAGCCCAGATCAAAGCGCGCAACGAATTACACTAAACGCATGAAAACAGACCCTATTTTACACAAGGCAGCGCGGCTCGCCAAATCGGGCAATTACGAGGAAGCCATCAGGACTCTGGAACCTGAGGTGAACCGCTATTACGGCTCGTTCCGGTACTATTACCTGCTGGGCGCGTGCTGCATTCACGCGGGCGATTTCGGCGGCGCGTTGACTTATTTCCGCCTTGCCAGTAAGGAAAAAATACGGGATCCGCAGGCCCTGCTGGGCCTCGCCGCGCTTTATCTCAGGCGGGGTGAAACCGATAGGGCGGTGGATTTTTACCTTGAGGTTCAGGACATTGACCGGAAAAACAAAATCGCGAAAAAAGCCCTGAACGTGATCCGCAGGCACTCAGGCGCCGAGAGCTTTGCCGCCTGGCTTGAAACAGGCAGGCTTTCATCGCTTTTCCCGCCGGTCCCTTCCCCTGGTTTTTCGCCCCGTATGCTCATTATCCCCGCTGCCGCGCTCGCGGCCGCGCTGCTTATCACCTATGGGGCGCTGGTACAGTTCCGCGTACTGCCCAATCCGTTTAACCCCCGGGGAAACCGGAGCGGCGTCGCCGAATTTGCCCTGAACAGGGAAGAGCGGAACGCGCCGCTTGAGGTCGGCGGCTCTTACCGTTACATACTGACCAGGGACCAGGCCCTCTCCTCCTACGATAAAGCGCTGGCCTTTTTTACCGAATACCGGGATGAGGCGGCGAAAGTAGAATTGAACCGAATTCTTGAATCCAACGCCTCAGAGAGCCTGAAAAACAGGGCGCGCATACTCCTTACGTTTACGGAAACGCCCGGCTTTGACAACTTCAGGCGGAGCGACAACGCTTCCTACGGCGATATAATCGCCGACCCGGCGCTGTACCGTGACGTGCATGTGATTTGGCGGGGAATGGCCACCAATGTGGCGGTAAACGGAAATACCACTACGTTTGATTTCCTGGTGGGTTACGATACCCGCAAAATCCTGGAAGGCATCGTGCCGGTGGAGTTTAGTCAGGCCGTGTCGATCAATTCCGAGCGGCCCCTTGAAGTGCTGGGGCGGGTGTCCCTCAGTTCCGCCCGGGGCGAGGCGATCCGGCTTGAGGCCGTGGCGATTCACCAGTCCGGACGCCTGGAGAATCCTGCCAATTGAAAGCGGTAGTTCAGCGGGTTATTGACGCCTCGGTAAGGGTTTCAGGCAGCCTGCGCGGGCGCGTGGATTCCGGCCTTTTGGTATACCTCGGCGTGGCGCTGAAGGACGATGAATCCGACGCGGACTGGCTTGCGGAAAAAATCGCCAACCTTCGTATTTTTGAGGACGCCGAAGGGAAGATGAATCTTTCGCTCAAGGATGTGATTCAGGGCGCGGGCGAAGCGGGGACGTCAATCGGCGTGCTGGCCGTTTCCCAGTTCACCCTTTTGGGCGACGCCCGCAAAGGCCGCCGTCCCTCGTGGGGAAGGGCCGCCCCGCCTGAAGAAGCGAAACGGCTCTACGAATACTTTATGGGCAAAATCCGCGAAGCGGGCCTGCGCTGTGAAAGCGGGGAATTTCAGGCCCACATGCAAGTCGCGTATACCAACGACGGCCCGGTAACGATTCTGCTGGACAGCAGGGAGTAGGGCGCCCCGCCCGGGATCCCTTCGGCCGGAAAAATTATTAGGCAACGCGGGGCCTTGTATATCAGGAAAAAAAGCTTTATCGTAAAGATCGATCTCATGAAAGTGTACACATTCCCCCGCGGAGGGCTTTCTTTTGATGTTCCCGCGGTTCCGCCCAAAGATTCAAGCGTGGTAGCCTTCCTGCCGGTGCTCACGGTTATCCCCATGGGGTCCTCTTCCGGCGGCCGGGTATACCCCCTGGTCAACGTGGGAGAGCGGGTGAGGGAAGGGATGCTCATCGGCAGAGCCGGGCCGGGGGAGGCTAACGTGCACGCCACCGTGCCGGGCAGGGTAGCCCGCAAGATTCCGTGGAAGGACAGTGCGGGAAACCCCTGCGACGCCCTGCTTATCCGCATGGAAGGGGCCTTTGAGCGGCTCGGCAGACGGGAAGAGGCTTTTTCCTGGAGAGGGATGAATTGCTATGACCTGCAGCGCATTATCGCCGAGTACGGCGTGGTGGAGATGGAAGGTTCGGGTGTTCCGGCGGCGGAAACCATTTCCGCCTTCAGGAGCGCCGGAGAAACGGGGAGCCTTGTGGTACGCTGCGTGTTTGACGATCCCTGGCTGGCCGCCGACTATGTGCTCTGTAAAGAACGGCTCGCCGCGGTGGTGGAGGGGGCCGTTATCACGGTCCACGCCGCCGGCAAAGCGGAGCGGGTGGTATTCGCCGTTTCGCACGGGGAGCGGGATCTGGGTGAGGCGATGCTCGCCGAGGCCGCCCGCTGGGATATTCCCGCGTCCCTTGTGCTGGTGGGGTCCCGCTATCCCCAGCGGAACCGGCGGGAACTGGAACTGGTGCTGCGGGACTACCAAAAAACAGAAGGCCTTGAGCTGGGATCCTTCCTTATCTTGGGACCGGCGACTATGGCGGCCGTGTACGACGCGGTAAAATTCAAGCGCCCCCCCCTTGACCGGTACGTGGCGGTGGGCGGCCCGGCGGTGAAAACTCCCCAGGTGATGAAAGCCCGTATCGGGAAGCGGCTGGGCGAACTGTTTGCCGAATGCGGGGGCTTCATCGCCCCGCCGAAACATATTGCCAGGGGTACGCCCCTTTTGGGAAGGGCGGTGTTGAATCTGGACGAACCGGTAAGTAAAACCAGTTTCGCGGTGTTTGCCATGCTGAAAGCCCGCTCCGCTGATCATCCCGAAGGGAACTGCATAGGCTGCGGGGAATGTCGCATCGTGTGCCCGGTGGGCCTTGATCCCGAAGAACTGTACAAAACGATCACCGCCTTTAATTCCGGAGTTCCGGAAGGAGCGGCGGAATGTCACGGCTGCGGCTGCTGCGAGGCGGTGTGCCCTTCCCAACTGCCTCTGTCGGGGGTAATACGGGGGAACCTTCGGGGGGAGCGGTATGCCTGACTTAAACATCCCGCTGAGGCGGAAGCCCCAGATCAACCTTTCCCGGCCCGCGGCGGGCCGGATGTGGCTCGTCTTTTGCTGCGCGGCTCTGGGCATAGCCCAGTCGGCTTTTGGCGACAAGGGCTCTTCGCTTATTGTGGCTCTCAGCGCCCTCGGCTCGGCGCTCGCGGCGGAACTGGTCTTTACCTGGAAAAAAAGCGGCTTCTCAAAAATAAAAGACGGGAGCGCCGCGGCTTCGGCCCTGGTCCTGACGCTGCTTCTCCCCAACCAAATCCATCCGGCTTACGCGGCCCTGGGCGCGCTCTTTGCCATGGCGGTGGTAAAGCACAGTTTCGGGGGCCTGGGATCAAACTGGCTGAACCCGGGCCTTGGCGGCTGGCTCTTTGTCCGCTTTTCCTGGCCGGACGAGTTCGGCCGCTCACTTGAGGGCGCGCTTTCGGGAATTGCCGTCCCTTCGGGAGAACTGGCCGCAAGCGCCCTGGACGGCACAGTGACCGCTTTTTTCAACAACACGGTTTTTTTGCTTTTGGGGACGGAACTCCCTTCGGGCTATATCGACTTGCTGTTCCCCGGAACGCCGGGTATTATCGCCGACCGGGGGCTTTTGGCCTTGCTTCTCGGTACAATCGGTATCTCTGCCTTCCGCGTGAGCCGTTCCTGGACGCCTGCGGTGTTTCTGGCGGTGTTTGCGGTACTGGTCCGGGCCGGCGCTCCGGCCGCCGGCGGACTTCTCTGGCAGGGAGACGTACTTTTTGCCCTGTGTTCCGGCGGTACTATCGCGGCGGCTTTTATCCTCGCCTCCGAACCGGCAAGCGGCGCGAAATCCGGAGCCGGCGTTCTGCTGGTCACGGCGCTGGGCGCGTTTTTCTCCTGGGTCTTCCGCTATACTGGCCTTGAATTGTACGGCTGTTTTTACGCCCTTGCCCTGATGAACGCCTTTACCCCGGTAGTACGGCTCTTCGAGAGCCGCCTGTTCTACTCGCGGAAAGGGCGCGTTGGGAAAGCCGTATCAGGAGGCGCGGCATGAGCGCGCCCGCATTAAAAGACCGGGCGATTTTTCTCGCCTGGATCGCCGGCATCCTCCTTGCCGGAATGTTACTTTGGTCCCTTACCCAGCCCTTCCAGGCCCGCGCTCTTTTGCGGGCGGTGAACAAGATGTTTATATCCATGGAAGATTCCCGGCGGCTTTCCGCTCCTCTGGGACGGCGTCCCATCAGCGCAAACCCGATGGGGGTATGGTACTCCACGCTTGATTCCGGAACCAATATGTTCGTGTTTGCCATTATGTGGGACGGTATTCTCATTCCCTGCGGGGCGCTTGTGTCGCCGGAAGGGAAAGTAGCGGAACTGCTGCCCCTGACCGAACACGCGCGGCGGCTTTTGGACCGGCTTCCCCCCAAAAGCGTGGTTCAAATGTACGTCCGCCGGGTGGAAGCCGCCGCGGCGAAAAGGAGCGGGCAATGAACCGGCAGCACGTATTCTGGGGTTCCCTTTCCCCCCTGGCCGGCTTGAGCGGCGGCGCGCTCTTAATTATAGCCTCGGCGCGGCTTTTCTTCGCTCTTGCGGCCGCCGGGGCCTTGTTGTGGGTATACGGCGTTTCGGCGCTGATCCGCTATGCCGGTTCCCGCATATTCCCCGCCTGGGGCAGGCCGCTGATCATGCTCTTTATCACTTCTTTTGCCGGAAGCGTTTACCTGCTGCTGTTCTGGTTCATCAACCCGCTGGCGGCGCTGGAGGCTTTTCTTTTTATCTCCCTCGTTCCCCTGTTTTGCGCCGGCTCGGGAATTTTCAGCCGGATCGAATCCTTCGATCTCGCCGACGCCGTGCTCAGGGCGCTTTCCGAAGCGGCAGTGCTTGGCGGGCTTATCATCGGTTTCGCGATTCTGCGGGAACTTCTGGGTTTCTATTCTTTTTTCCTGTCGGGAAGCGCCGTGGGCATAACGCTGCTTTTTGGATACGGCGCGGGCCTGTACCGGTATTTCAGGAGTATCCACGCCCCCCGGGAGGATAAACTGTGAACTTCCAGGGCGCGTCTTTGGCGCTGTTCGCGGTTTTCGCGAGCCTTTCCGCGAATCTGGCGCTGCAATGCGGCCTCGGTATGCGGGGGATAGCCGTGACCCAGGAAGCGGGCAAAAAACCGCCGCTGGTAAACCTGGGTATCCTTTTTGTTACCATTCTGTTCTTGTGGATTGTCTTTTCATATGTCATCTCGTCCCTTCCGCTGGGATTTTTTATGTACGTGCTCCTTTTCCCCATGAGCGCTTTTGTATATTTCGGCTTTGAATACCTCGTATACCGTTTCGCGCTGAAAACGGCTGTGGAAAGCGACGGCCCCATTCATTACTGCGACGGCCTGGCCGCGGCGGCCCTCTTTGTTACCCTCAACCTCGCCGGGGGATTTGTCGAGGCGGCGATGCTGTCTTTCGGGTTTGTGCTGGGGATACTGCTCGTTTTTGTGATTATCGGAGAGATCCGCCGCCGTTCCATGATGGAGGCGGTGCCCCGTTTTTTGCGCGGCGCGCCCTTGAGCCTTATCTCGATGGGGCTTTTGTCTCTGATTTTTTCTTCAGCGGCGCTGATCTTGTTCAGGGCCATCGGAGGCTGAATGAGTGTCGCCAGCACGAAAATCAACCTGATCCTGGGTTCCCACGCCCATGTCCCCACCGGCGCGGAAGACCATGAATTCGAAAGCGTCTATGAAAAAGTGCTGCGGCCCTTTGTTTCGACTCTCTGCAAGTACCCGAAAATACAGGCGGTTCTGCACTATTCGGGCGCTTTGCTGTACTGGGTGGAGCGTTCCAGGCCGGAACTGTTCATGCTGATCGAGGACATGGTGTCCCGCAAGCAGGCGGAACTTTTGGGCGGCGGTTTTTACGAGCCAATGCTGCCCCTCATCCCCCTCCAGGACAGGATAGGGCAGATCGAACTTTTTACTACGTATCTCCGCAAGCATTTCGGAAAACGTCCTCTGGGCTGCTGGATACCCGCCCTTGCCTGGGAACAGCACCTGGTAAGCCCCCTGGCCGCCTGCGGCATGACGTATACCTTCCTTGGGGAAAACCAGTTTCGCCTGGCCGGACTTGGGAAGGATGATCTCTTTGCCCCCTGTATCAGCGAGGACCAGGGAAAGCTGCTCACCGTTTTTCCCATTTCACAATTCGCCGGGGCGGCCCTGGCCGAAAAAAACATCTCCGTGGTTTTGGAAGAACTGGCAAGCCGCCTTCCCCCGCGCGGAGAACGGATCGTTTCGGTTTTCGCGGAAAAACCCGTTTCCTCAGAGGGGGAGGCGTCGGATTATACCTGGAACCGTTTTTTTGAGGAACTTTCCCTCTGCGAATCCTTTGTTGAATGTATAAGCCCGGCGAAACTGCTCAAGGGATTGAAGGGGCTGAAAAAGGCTGCCTTCCCCGATTCAGTCGGCTTTATCGGTTCCGGCGAAAATGATGTGCGCGTAACGCCCCGCCGCTTTCTCATTGAACATCCCGAGACAAACGGCGTGTACTCGAAGATGATTTTTACCAGCGCGCTGGTAAATCAGCTCAGGGGTGACAAGTCCCGTAAACGCAGCGCCAGGGAAGAACTCTGGAAAGCCCACGCCTGCGATCTTTTTTACCTGACCGGAACGAGCGGCCCCTGCCCGCAATCCCTGCGAAAAGCCGCCTACCGTTCCCTTATCGGGGCCGAAAGAATCACCAGGGAAAAAGGGAAGTTCAGCCCCTCGCTGATACCATTCGATTTTGATTTTGACGGCGTCGCGGAGTATCTTTTTCAGGATACTAAACTCAACTGTTACATACAGCCCGCCGGGGCCGGTATTTTTGAACTGGACTACCTTCCCAAAAACTGGAATTATCTTGACGCCGGTCTCGCCGAAGATGCGGGGGGGGTGCGCAGACGCACCTGCTTTGCCGATTATCTGCTGCCGGCGGCGGCAGGCCTTGATGATTTGCGGGATCTGAGCGGGGATCTTTTATCCGGCGGCGCGCGCCGTTGCTGCACCGAAAAATACGATGCCGTGACCGGGGACCGCTCCGGGGGGAAAATCTGTTTCACCCTTCAGGCAACGGATACCGCCCTTCCCCTGGGCAGTATCGAAATCAAAAAATGTTTTTCCCTTAAAAAAGATCTGCTCAGCGTGAGTTATACTCTTACCAACAGCGGCAAGGAAGCCGCCGCCTTCCGCTTTGTTCCTGAAATCAACCTTTCCTTTGCCGGCGAGGGGGAAGCGTTTGTCCGTTTTTTCATCTGCAAAAGCGGGGCCAAAGACGCGCCCCTGGGCGAGACGGACGGCGCGCCTATCAACAGCGCCGAGGGCGTCAAAATCCAGGATTTGAAAAACGAGGTGCAGATAAAACTCACCTCCGCCAAACCGTTTGATGGCCGCCTGGCCCCGGTGCGGACCAGGGAAAAGTACCAGTCAAGCCGCCTCCTGCCCCTGTTTATCCTTTCGCTGGAAAGCGGCGGAAGCTGGAGCAACGAATTCAGCCTGAAATTTTCACACTGAGTCTATGACGGTACAATAGCGCTTTTTTTTTTGAATGAGGCTGTTCCAAAACTTCAGTTTTGGAACAGTAACCTTTTAAAAACGCAGTTTTGCAAGGCTTTAGCCTGAAAAACCGCAAGAGCCTGGTCCAAAACCGTGCCCCCGGCTATGCCGGGAACATGAGCGCACTGTCAATTAGTTTTGGAACAGGCTCGAATACTTGTATTTTATGCGATTATCCGGCAAAACCATTAGACACTTTCAGACAAAAGTATTATAATTTTGCTTATAAACTGGTATTACTATTTTAACATTTTGGAGGAAATCATGAAAAAGACCCTTTTGGCGGCGCTGGTACTTGCCGCGCTGTTTAGCGGCTGCGCGAAGAAAAGCGCTGCGCCGGAAGTGTACCTGCTCAACTTTAAGGCCGAAATCGACGCCCAGTGGAAAGAAACGGCGGCCCAGTTCACGCAGGAGACGGGCATCCCCATGAAGGTGGTGACCGCCGCGAGCGGGACTTACGAGCAGACCCTGCGCTCGGAGCTCTCGAAATCCGGGCCGCCCACCCTGTTCAACATCAACGGCCCGGTTGGCTACCTTACCTGGAAAAGTTACTGCGCGGACCTGAAAGACACCGCCGTATACAGTTGGCTGCTGGACAAGAGCATGGCCATAACCGAAGACGGCGGCGTCTACGGCGTCCCCTACGCGGTGGAGACTTACGGCATCCTCTACAACGACGCGATTTTCCGCAAATACTTCGCCCTGCCCGGCCGCGCGGTACGGGACTTGAACGACGCGAGGGAGATCAAAAACTTCGCCGCGCTGAAAGCGGTGGTTGAGGACATGGGCGCGCACAAAAGCGAACTGGGGATAGACGGGGTCTTCGGCTCCACCAGTTTCAGCCCCGGCGAGGATTGGCGCTGGCAGACCCACCTGGCCAACCTCCCCATATATTACGAGTACAGGCAAAAGGGCGCGGGTGATTTGGCGGTAATTGACCTCAGCTACGGGCAGAATTTCAAGAACATTTTTGACCTTTATATCAACAACTCCGTCACCGAGCGCAAGCTCATCGGCGCGAAGACCGTGGGCGATTCCATGGCCGAGTTCGCGCTGGGCAAGGCGGCGATGGTGCAGAACGGCAACTGGGCCTGGACCCAGATTTCCGGGGAAGCGGGCAATGTGGTTAAAGAAGAGGACATCAAGTTCCTGCCGATTTACACCGGCGTTGCCGGCGAGGAAGGCCAGGGCCTTTGTACCGGTACCGAGAATTTTATCTGCGTGAACAGCAAGGCGTCCGCGGCCAGCCAAGAGGCTTCGATCAAATTACTGGAATGGCTCTTCAACACTCCCTCAGGCAAAAAAAACGCCATGGAGAAGCTCGGCCTGGTAGCGCCGTTCAGTACCTTCGGCGCCGACGAGCGGCCGGACAATCCGCTGGTAAAGGAGATGTTCTATTATCTGGACAACCCGGCGATTACCTCGGTGTCATGGAATTTCCCCACCTTCCCCAGCCAGGAATTCAAGAACGAACTCGGCGCGGCCATGTACGAATACGCCATCGGCAACAGCAGCTGGGATCAGGTGACAGACACTTTTGTTGATACCTGGGCTGCGGAAAAAGCGGCGATACAGTAGCCGGAAAGGAAGACAAACCACGGCGGGCACGGAGAAGATTATAATCGCGTTACTCCGTGCGCCGTGTGTAAAATCGCCGTGTCCTTATTGTTAATACCTTAAAAGGAGTTGCGCGTGGAAAAATCACTGAAAAAGTATTTCCTGTTTTTTATCGGCCCCACCCTGATAGCCTTCACCATCGCCTTCATCATTCCCTTTATATCAGGAATTCTGCTTTCCCTGACCCGCTTTACCACCATGTCCGATGTGCGGTGGGTGGGCTTGAGCAACTATGTCCGGGCCTTTTCCAACCCGGATTTTCTCAACGCCCTAAGCTTCTCGGCACTCTTTACCGTGGCGTCGGTGATCATTATCAACGTGGCGGCCTTCTTTCTGGCCCTGCTCCTGACCAGGGGCTACAAAGGAACCAACATATTCCGCACGATGATCTTTATGCCTAACCTCATCGGCGGCATCGTGCTGGGCTATATCTGGCAGTTTATCATCAACGGCTTTTTGAGCCTTTTCGGCGTCACCATTACCGTGGATCCCAAGTACGGTTTCTGGGGCCTTATCATCCTGACCAACTGGCAGTTCATCGGCTACATGATGATCATTTTTATCGCGGGGATTCAGAACATTCCGGGCGACGTGCTTGAGGCGGCGAAAATAGACGGGGCGGGTCCGTTCATGGTCTTGCGCAAAATCCTTGTGCCCCTGGTGATGCCTTCGATTACCATTACCCTGTTTATGACGATCACCAATTCTTTCAAGATGTTCGACCAGAACCTGGCGCTTACCGCCGGCGCGCCGGGCAAGCGGACCGCCATGATCGCCCTGGATATTTACAATACCTTTTACAGCCGCGCCGGCTGGGAAGGGGTGGGGCAGGCCAAGGCCATGATGTTCTTCATACTGGTGGTGATTATCTCGCTGGTGCAGATTTCCATTACGCGGCGCAGGGAGGTGACCAATTGAAAGACCGTAACAGCCGCGCGCACAGCGCCGGCAATATTATTATGGTGATATGCCTTTCATGTATCGCCCTCCTTTTTGTGGCGCCGATTTTGCTCGTGCTGCTTAACTCGTTTAAGGGCAAGCTCTACATTCTGAACAATCCCTTCGCTTTTCCCAACGCCGAATCCTTTACCGGCCTTACCAATTATACGAGCGGGCTTGCGGCCACGGGCTTTTTCCACGCCTTCGGCTGGTCCCTGTTCATCACCGTTTTTTCAGTGGCGGCAATCGTGCTGTTCTCCGCCATGACCGCGTGGTATATCACCCGCAGCAGCATGGCCTTCTGCAAGGGACTGTATTTTGTTTTTGTCTTTGCCATGATCGTGCCGTTCCAGATGGTGATGTTCCCGCTGACCAAAGTGGCCAACCTTCTGCATCTTGATAACCCCGTGGGCATTCTCTTAATCTACCTCGGTTTCGGCTGCGCCCAGTCGGTGTTCCTGTTTTCGGGCTTTGTCAAAGCGGTACCGCTGGCCGTGGAAGAGGCGGCGGTGATTGACGGCTGCACGCCGGTTACGGCATTCTTCCTGGTGATCTTCCCCATGCTCATGCCCATCGCGATTACCGTGGCCATTCTCAATACCATGTGGATATGGAACGACTTCCTCCTGCCCAACCTCATCATCGGCTCCGAGTACCGGACCATTCCGGTGGCGGTCCAGTACCTCCGGGGCGGCTACGGCTCCATTGACTGGGGGTATATGATGGCGGTGATCATCATGGCGGTCATTCCGATCATCGTGTTCTATTTCGCGTGCCAGCGGTACATTATTGAGGGAGTGACCGCGGGATCGGTAAAGGGCTAGCAGCCTGTTGCGCTTGCGGATTTTTTGCGATTTTTCAGGAAAAACGCAAAAAAAATCCTCTATACAAGGGGCCGCTTGCCGCTAAGCGGTTTGCGGTTTGCGGGGTAAAAAATCGCCTGAAGGCGGTTTTTGGGGATTATAATGCGCGAAGCGCAACAAACTGCCGGGAGCCGCGGCCCCAGTTCCTTCTAATCTGGCGGCGCATAAGCCCCGGACCCGACAGAAAAATATCCAAAAACTCTTGCTATTTCTCCGCTCATATGCTACTTTGTGAGCGCGTTATTCAGCTGAGGCGGTTATGGGAAAGACACTGGCGGAAAAAATCTTCGATGCCCATATGGCGGACCGGCCGTTTGAGGACGAGTGGGTTCTGCGGCTGGACCGCGTGTTTTGCCATGAGATCACGACCCCCATCGCCATTAACGATTTGGTTTCGAAAAACCTTGACCGCGTGTTTGATCCCTCGAAGATCAAGGTGGTAATTGACCATGTAAGCCCCGCCAAGGATTCCAAAACCGCCGGGCAGGGAAAGACCCTGAGGGAATGGGTGAGGCGGCATCACATAACGGACTTTTTTGACATTGGCCGCAACGGGGTATGTCACGCGCTGTTTCCCGAAAAGGGCTTTGTCCGCCCCGGCTTCACTGTGATTATGGGGGACAGCCACACCTGTACCCACGGGGCCTTCGGCGCTTTTGCCGCCGGGGTAGGCACCACCGATCTTGAGGTGGGCATTCTTAAGGGTGTCTGCGCTTTCGGCAAACCCGAAACCCTGCGGGTAAACCTGCTGTCGGACGAAGGACTGCCGGACGGCGTGTACCCCAAGGACATCGCCCTTGCCATTGTCGCCAAAATCGGCGTTTCAGGGGCCACCGGCAAAGTGATGGAACTGCGGGGGCCGGTGATTTCCGCCATGAGCATGGAAGGACGCATGACGATTTGCAACATGGCGGTGGAAGCGGGCGCCACAAGCGGCGTGTGCATGCCCGATATAAATACGGTGAAGTACCTCTGGCCCTTTATCGGTCCAGGAGCGGCCGGGAGCGGCGAAAAAACATATTCCCATTACGATGAAGCGCTGGCGAATTTTTCCCGGTGGGCAAGCGACGGGGACGCCGAATATTCAGGCGTTATTGACATTGACTGCTCGAAACTGGAGCCGCTGACCACGGTGGGTTGCAAGCCCGACTCGGTAAAGCCCGTCCGCGAGCTGGCCGGAACCAGGGTCGACCAGGTCTACATCGGCTCCTGTACCAACGGCCGCATTGAAGACCTCAGGGCCGCCGCCGCGATGCTGCGGGGCAGGAAGATCGCCGACACGCTACGGGCCATTGTGTCGCCGGCTTCCACGGATATTTTTGCCCAGGCCCTGAAAGAAGGACTTATTGAAGTTTTCGTGGAAGCGGGCTGCTGCGTTACGAACGCCACCTGCGGCGCGTGCCTCGGTATGTCAAACGGCGTACTCGCCGAAGGGGAGGTTTGCGCGTCCACCACCAACCGCAATTTTTATGGGCGCATGGGAAAGGGCGGCATGGTGCACCTCATGAGTCCCGCCTCGGCCGCGGCAACGGCGCTGGCGGGTTCTATCGCAAGCCCCGCCGGTATGTGGGATGATTAAGGATCGTTTATGAAAACGTTTGGCGGAGAAGTGCTGTTTCTTGATCGGAGTGATATCAACACCGATGAAATTATTCCGGCGAAATATCTCAACGAAAGTACCAGGGAAGCGCTGAAGCCCAATCTGCTGGAAGATTTGAAACTCACGGGATTCGATCCGAAAAGCGACACCGCCGGCAAAGGGGCGCTCGTGGCCAGGGCCAATTTCGGCTGCGGCTCCTCAAGGGAGCACGCCCCCTGGGCGCTTGAGGTGAACGGCATCAACATCGTCATCGCCGAAAGTTTCGCCCGCATTTTCAGGCGGAACATGTACAACTGCGGCATGATCGCCTGCGAAATGCCCGCTCCGGTTCTCGACGAAATTTTCAGGGAATTCGCGGGCCGGAGGACGGAATTGTCGGTAGACGTTGCCGCGGGCAGTCTCTGTTTCATGTCCGAAGGAAAAGAGAAAACTTTTTCCTTCATCCTCAAGGATTTTGAGCGGGCCCTGCTTGAAGCCGGAGGCTGGGTTGAATACGCGGCGAAACATTATTAATGGCTGCTGTTCCAAAACTGAAGTTCTGGAACAGCCTCAATGGTAAACCAATTACATCAGGAGGTTATAAATGAACGGATTGGTAATACTGCTGATTGCGGCGGCAGTCCTGCTGGCGGCGTATCTTGTGTACGGACGCTGGCTCGCCCGAAAATGGGGGATTGATCCCCAAAAACCGACTCCCGCGCATGAGCTGGAGGACGGCGTCGACTATGTGCCCACCAAGCCCGGCGTGGTGTTCGGTCATGAGTTTGCTTCGATTGCCGGGGCGGGTCCCATCAACGGGCCGATACAGGCGGCCATGTTCGGCTGGCTGCCGGTCTTGCTGTGGATACTCCTCGGCGGGGTGTTCTTCGGCGCGGTGCAGGATTTCGCGTCACTGTACGCGTCGGTGAAGAACAAGGGGAAGACTATCGGTTACATCATCGAAACCTACATCGGCAAAACCGGCAAGCGGCTGTTTTTGCTCTTTGTGTGGCTCTTCTCAATTCTGGTAGTGGCCGCCTTTGCGGACATTGTCGCGGGAACGTTCGGCGGCTTCAACGCCGAAGGCGCGAAAGTGACTGCTAACGGCGCGGTGGCTACCACATCGATCCTCTTTATCGTCGCGGCGGTGGGGCTGGGATTCTTTATCAGAAGAACAAAGCCTACGGGGCTTGTAAGCGGGATCGTCGCGGTAGCGCTGCTGGTGCTCTGCGTGGCGCTGGGCATTTTCTTTCCCGTTTTCATCCCGAAGAGCATCTGGCTCTATATCGTATTCGTCTATATTTTCGCGGCTTCCATCACGCCGGTCTGGGGGCTGCTCCAGCCGAGGGATTACCTCAACTCCTTCCTGTTGATCGCCATGATCGCGGCGGGCTTTGTCGGCGTTGTACTCTCCGCCCCGACGATTAATCTGCCGGCGTTTACCTCGTTCGCCGTGGTGGGCGCGAACGGCAGCGTGAGCTACCTCTTCCCGATCCTCTTTGTTACCGTGGCCTGCGGCGCGGTTTCGGGCTTTCACAGTCTCGTGGCGTCGGGCACCGCTTCCAAGCAGATCGACAACGAGCGGCACATGCTCCCCATCGGCTTCGGCTCAATGCTGGTGGAGTGCCTGCTGGCGGTGCTGGCCCTTATCGCGGTCGGCTCCCTCGCCGTCGGCGGCAAGATGCCCGCAGGTACGCCGCCCCAGATTTTCGCCGGCGCCATCGCGGGCTTCCTCATCAAGCTGCGGCTGCCGGAAAACATCATCTTCACCCTGATCACCCTGTCCGTTTCGGCTTTCGCCCTGACCTCGCTTGACTCAGTGGCGCGGGTGGGAAGGCTCGCCTTCCAGGAACTGTTCACCGAGGACCTGGGCCCGGGCAAAGCGCAGTCCGCCGTTTTATCTTTCCTTTCCCATAAAGTCGTCGCTACCGTGGCCACCCTCATTGTGGGCTACCTGCTGGCGATTCTCGGTTACGCAAACATCTGGCCCCTCTTCGGCTCGGCCAACCAGCTCCTCGCGGCGCTGGCCCTCATCGCCTGTTCGGTGTTTCTCAAGAAAACCAAACGCCAGGGCGCAATGCTCTGGGCGCCGATGTTCATCATGCTGGCGGTAACGTTTACCGCGCTGGTGTTCACGATTAAGGCCAAAGGCGGCCTTTTGTTCTCAGGCGGCTTTGTGTTTGGCAGGGACTTCCTGCAGTTGGCCTTTGCCGTTCTGCTTCTGGCCCTGGGAATCATGGTTGCCGTGCAGGGCGTGGCGAAACTCGCCGAGAAGGAAGGGGAAGCGCCCCAAAAGGAAAAGACCGCGGCGTAGAGCAGGGAGGGGAGCAATGAGCAATGAGCAACGAGTAGTGAGCGATGAGCAGTGAGCAACGAGCGATGAGCAGAGAATGAAGAGCGATGAGCGAAGATTGAGCGGAGAGCAAGATTGACGAATGAAGATTTGCTCTCCGTTCTCTCTGTTTACGGAATTATCACGTCTATGATGGGGCCGAAGGGGCCCTTGATGCCTTCACGGCGGATTTCCCGCCCAGTACACGCACGGCGAAGCCGTGAGGATAAGCAATGCGGCATGCCGTAGGCCCAGTGACCGTCCCTAAAGACGGATAGACCGCGCGGGGCTGTAAACAAAGTGCCTGATTCGGCGGGAGGGGCCGCCGGCCTGGGGGCGCCGCTTCAAACCCGGTTGTACCGTGACGGCCAGACCGCCGCAGACAAAAAAAGAGCCGGGCGGGATTCCAACGGAGCCGCCCGGCTGCTATACTGGGTATATG